>JAYVWD010000314.1:0-17142 GCA_043786345.1 Pseudomonadota bacterium | reverse complement strand
CGGCGGCGGCATGCTGCCGGCTGGCCACGGGAGCGGGCACGGCGGTATGACGATGTTGGCCGAGACGATGTCCGCAGCCAAGGCAGCCATACTCGTGCTGGACGCCGCGACGGGCGCGACCCTGGTCGCTCGCCAATTCGACCAGCCCAATCACAACGCGATTTTTTCGCCGGATGGAGCGGAGATCTGGACTTCGAGCATGGCGGAAAGCGGCGCGGTCCTCGTTCTCGACGCGCAGACGCTCGTCACGAAGGCGACGATTCCCGTCGGAAGTATGCCGGCAGAGGTCACCTTTAGCGTCGACGGCGCGCAAGCCTTCGTCGCCAACGGTGGCTCGAACAACGTGAGCGTCATCAACGTCAGCTCTCGGGCGGTAACGGGCACGGTAGCGGTCGACAAGGACCCCGTTGGGGCCTGGCGCGGCGGCGACGGCATCATGTATGCCGACAACGAAGAGGCCAAAACCATCTCGGCGATCGATCCCAAGACCTCGACCGTCATTCGTACCTACGACCTCAAATTCACCCCCGCCATGGCGGCCACGGCGCCGGACGGCACGCTTTGGGTTACCGACGCGGAACACGGGAGCGTCGTCCTCTTCAAAGCGGGTGTCACCGACAAGCTGACCGAGATCATATTAGGCGCGGGCGCGCACGCCGTCTTGTTCTCAGTCGACGGGAAAACAGCCTTTGTCACGAATCAGGGGGCCGACAGCGTGAGCGTCATCGACGTCGCCGGCCGCACCGTTTCCAAAACGGTGACCGTCGGTTCAAAACCGAACGGGCTAGTCTTAAAGAAGTGACGGGATGTGCTCCCGTGCGGGCGCGGGCCCGCCGGCCGGAAAATCGATGAGGCCGCGGCGTATGCCGCGGCCAATTCGGATTCGTCCGATCTCAAGCTAAGGCGGCGCCCTGCTTTCCTGGCGTCACGGAGGAGGCATGTCGGTGTCCAGAAGCCCCATTGAGCCCATGCCGCCTGCGGCGCCTGCTCCGGCGGCCTTGACGCACGTGGACTTCGCCTTATCGAACGTGTCAGTCGGCATGCATATCGTGAAGCATTCACCTTCCTCGCTGTCCCAAAGCCCCTTATTGGACTTGCAGGTGCTTTCAGTCTTGAAGCTTAGGTCGTGCCTGCCCAGCTCATGTCCTGAAGGCTCCATGCACTTCGACTTCGACTTGTCGAACGTGTTTGGGGCCAGACAAATGACGTAGCATTCGCCTTCCGCGCTATCCCAAGTGGAATAATTTTCCTTACAAGCGGCTTCCGTTTTGAAGCTCAGGTCAACCCGGCCCGGCTCATGGCCGGATGCGTCCGGCTTTACCGCAGTCTGGACACACTTCGAGGTTCCCTTGTCGAAGGTCTTCGGCGCCATGCACATGATGAAGCATTCGCCTTCCTCACTATCCCAGGAACCCTGATTTGACTTGCACTCGCTTTCGGTTTTGTAGCTCAGGTCGTACCTGCCCGCCGGGTGTTCCGCGGCATTGGCGGCTCCCATCACACCCATAGGCTTCTTGACGTGCACGGTCTCGCCGCCCTGATTGCACGCGAACAGGGTCAGCAGTAATGCCGCGGCATAGGGATGTAAACAAGACTTGGGCATATCGTTTTTCTCCGGACTGGCGTCGCTACTCTCGGTGTATTGGTCATATCGGCAAGTTCTTCAAAAAACTTGAGTTCTATTTCGGCACTGGTTTTCGCGAGCGCGCCCGGGCAGATGGCAGACAGAGTGCGAGAACCGGGAGCCAGGGCGAGGCAGAGGGCATTCCAGTGCCTTGTCCCCTCCCAGCGCCCGGGTCAAAGGCGCCTCGTCATTTGTCGAAGTTGAATTTCGCCGAGATCGCTTTGTCTTCGTCTTTGAGTGCGACGAGGACGGTTACCTTGCCGGTCGCAGGCACCTTGGTCGTGGCCTCGGAGAACGCGCCGGCGGCGATATCGGCCTTGGTCTGGGACGTGCCCGCCAAAACCGTGAAGCTGCCGCCGCCGGACTTCGCGATCGTCGCCGCCGACTTGCCGTCGTCACCAAGTAAGTAAAAGGAGGCCGTATCACTCTTGCGCACGCCTTCAAGGTGGTACTTCCCGAAAGACTTCACCTCGCCGCCGTGCGGCCCCTTGTCGTGCGAGTGGTCGGCCGCGAATACCGCCGCCGGTACCAAGGCGAGCCCAACCGCCAACGCCAGCTTAGAAATCGATTTTTGCAACACTCTCTGCCTCCTTCGCCATGTGATGTTTCATCTTCTTCAAGGCCTTTTCCGAGGCCCGCTTGCCGAAAGCGTAGAACACGGTCGGTGTGACCGCCATGTCTAAAATCGTACTGCTGATCAAGCCGCCGAGGATGACGACGGCCACGGGGTGCAGAATTTCCTTGCCGGGCTGCCCCGCTGCGAGGACCAGGGGCACCAGCGCGAGTGCCGCCGTGAGCGCGGTCATCAGCACGGGCACGAGCCGTTCCAGACTTCCGCGAACGACCATCTCCTTCGTGAAACCCTCACCTTCATGCGCCATCAGGTGCAGGTAATGCGAGATCATCATGATCCCGTTGCGCGAGGCGATGCCACAGAGGGTGACGAAGCCGACCAGCGTCGCGACCGAGAAGGTGCCGCCCGAAAGGTAGACGGCGATCACGCTGCCGATGAGCGCGAGGGGAATATTGAGCATGATCTGCGCCGCGATCATCCACGAGCCGAAGTGGCCGTATAGGACGAGCATAATGCCGATCAACGAAACGATGGAGAGCCCCGCGATGGCGCGCGTCGCGCTGACTTGGCTCTCGAACTGCCCGCCGAGCTCGAAATGATAGCCTTCGGGAAGCTTGATCTTGGCCTTCAAGACGGCCTGGACATCCTGGACGACCGAGCCCAGGTCGCGGCCTTCGGCATTGGCCGAGACGACGATCCGGCGCTGGCCGTTTTCACGATTGATCTGGTTCGGACCCTGGCTCTCCTGGACGCTGGCGATGCTGGACAGCGGCACCTTCACGCCGATGGGCGTATCGACGAGGATTTGTCCCATGAGCTTCGGTTCGGACTTGTACTTGGGATCCATGCGGACGACGAGGTTGAAGGTCCGGTCTCCCTCCAAAATTTGGCCGGCGGTGTGCCCGAGAAAGCTGGTCTCCAGCCACTCCGTCAACGCGCCCGTTTTCAGGCCGTAAAGGCTCGCCTTGCCGACATCGGGAAGCACCTGAATTTGCGGAATGAGGACCGTCCGCTCGACCTGCAGGTCGACGAGGCCCGGAACCCCTTTGAGGACGTCGTTCACCTCGGCTGCGAGGGAACGGATGGTGCTCAGGTCGGGGCCGAAGATCTTGAGCGCGATCTGCGCGCGGACGCCGCTCAACAGGTGGTCGAGGCGGTGCGAGATCGGCTGGCCGATGTTGACGAAGACGCCGGGAATCTCGGCAAGATTGTTGCGGACGTCGGTCAGGATTTGGGCGCGGGTCCGACTCGACGCCTTGAGGTCGACGTCGACCTCGGACGAGTGGACGCCCTCGGCGTGCTCGTCCTGCTCGGCGCGACCCGTGCGGCGGCCGACGGAGATGACCTCCGGCACTTTGAGGAGCTGTTTCTCCGCGATGGTGCCGATCCTATTGGACTCGGTAAGGCTCGTGCCAGGGAACGCCATGAGGCTGATCGTCGCCGTGCCTTCGTTGAAGGGGGGCAGGAATTCCCGCCCCATGAAGGCTACCGAGCCCATGGCGATGAGCACCGCAACGGCGCACGCTGAGACGATAGCCCGCGGAAACGATAGGGAAAATCCTAAAATGCGCACGTCCATCCGCTTCAAGAACCGGACGAGGGCCCCGTCTTCGTGGGAGGCCGTCGCCTTGGCCTTCGGCAAAAGATACGAGCAGAGCACCGGCGTGACGGTCAGTGATACGAGCAGGGACGCCAGGATCGATACGACATAGGCGATACCGAGCGGCACGAACAACCGGCCTTCGATGCCCCCCATCGAGAAGAGCGGAATGAAAACCAGGATGACGATGACGGTCGCGATCACGATCGAGTTCCGCACCTCGGAGGAGGCCGTAAAGATCACTTTAAGGTAAGAAAATTCTTCGCCCTTGGCCCGTGCTTCCCGGAGTCGTCGGAAGACGTTTTCGACGTCGACGATGGCGTCGTCGACGAGCTCGCCGATGGCGACGGCGAGGCCGCCCAAGGTCATCGTGTTGATGGAGATCCCGAAGGCGTTCATGATGAGCGCCGTCACCACGAACGACAGCGGAATGGCGGTCAAGGTGATCGCGGTCGTGCGGAAGTTCAGCAAAAAGAGGAACAGGATGATCGTGACGAGGATCGCGCCGTCGCGCAGCGCTTCCTCGACGTTCGAAACCGCGGCCTCGATGAAATTCGCCTGGCGGAAAAGCTCGTAAACCTTGACGCCCTCGGGGAGCGTGCCCTCGAGCTCATGCAGCGCTTTCTCGATATCACGGCTCAAGGTCACCGTGTTGGCGCCCGGCTGCTTGGCGATACTGAGGATGACGCCCGGCGTGGCGTTGATGCTGGCATCGCCGCGCTTGACCTGGGTGCCGACGTGTACGGAGGCGACCTGGCTCAATCGGATCGGAACGCCCTGGCGGATGGCGACCGGCGTCGCCGCGATGTCTTCGGCGCCTTGGACTTTGCCGATATTGCGGATCAGGTACTCCTGGTGCGCGTCTTCCGCATAGCCGCCGGTCGAGTTCTTGCCGACCATTTTCGCCGTGTTCACGATGTCTTCGAACGACAAATTGAAGTCCCGAAGCTTCACCGGGTCGGCATCGATCTGATACTGCTTCACGCCGCCGCCGATCGAGATGACCTGCGACACGCCGGGGATCGCCATGAGGCGCGGGCGGACGGTCCAGTCGGCGAGGTTCCGGACCTCCATCGGCGGCAGGTTCGTGCTCGTCAAGCCGACGAGCATGATCTCGCCCATGATACTCGTGATCGGACCGATGTTGGGTGTAATGTTCGGCGGCAGTGAGTCCTTGAGGGCCGAGAGTTTCTCGACGACCATTTGCCGGTCAACGAGCAGCGACGTCCCCCACTCGAACTCGACGTACACGATTGAAAGCCCGATGCCGCTCGTCGAGCGGACGCGCGAGACCCCGGCCAGACCCGCCATGCCCATTTCGAGCTGGCGGGTGACGAGGGTCTCGACCTCCTCGGGCGCGAAGCCTTCAGACTCGGTCATGATCGTCACGGTCGGACGGTTCAGGTCGGGAAAGACGTCGATCGGCATCGACAGAATGGTGCGGAACCCGAAGACCGTCACGAGCGTCGCGAGCGCGAGAACGAAGAGGCGATTGCGCAAGGCAAACGCGATGACCCGATTCAGCATGGGGTTACTTCGCCTTCATGAGGAGTTGATAGTTTCCCGACGTGACGACGCGGTCGCCGTCCTTCAGACCCTGGGTCACGAGCACCGTGGCGGGCTCGGCGCTGTCGGAGATGACGACTTGGCGAGGGGCGAAGGTCTCGGGCCCGGTTTGTACGAAGACGATCCGGTCGCCGGCGCGGTTAAGGAGCGCCGAAGCGGGAATCTGGATCGACTCGCCGCGCGCCGCCAGCGCAAAACTGACCGTGGCAAGAGTACCGATGCGGAGATCTTTCGGCGGCGCCAAAAGCTCCAGGAACACTTTGGCGGTGCGCGTCTCCTCGCTGACCGGAGACATGGCGTTGAGCATTTTGGCTCGGACGGGGGTCGACAGGCCGTCGATCATGATGGAGGCCCCGGTCGCCTCTTTCAGGCGTTGGAGCTGGTCGGCGAAGAGCTCGGCATCGACCCAGAGCGTCGCCATGTTGGTCACGCGCAAGAGTTTTCCGCCGGCGTCCACCCGGCTGCCGTCGACAGCGTTGATCTCGGAGATTTCACCATCGATCGGCGACTCGATCGGAATCGCCCCGACAGCCTGGAGGGTGCCGAGCCGCTGGCCGCGAGTAACCCTCGCGCCGAGCGCCAGGCCTTGAATGCCGTGGATGAACCCCGCCTGCGGCGCCGTGAGCGCGGCATCGAGTTGGGGCTTGGGGATCACGTGACCAAAAGTCTTGAGGACGCCCGGGACGCTCTCCTTCTTGACCTTCGCGGTCCGCAACTCGATCAGGAGCTGGGACTTCTTCGACATTATGACGTCGCCGCCGGCGTCCCCGCCAGACTCGAGCGCGGGGCCGCCGTGATCGTGGCCTCCGTGGGCGGCCGCCCTCTCGGAGAATACGGCAGCCCCTGCCGTCAGCATGAGGAGAGGGATGGCGGCCTTCGCGACGGCACGTTTGCGGCCCAGCAGAAGCCAGAGAAGGAGTCCGATGACGGCCGTCGCCAGCGCGCCGGCCCCGGCGGCCATTCCCAGCGCCTTCGTGTTGGACGCCTCGTTCGCGGGCGCCACCCCGGGGACACCTGCCGCGGCTGGCGCTGCAGCCACCTTATATTTAGGTACGGTCGTTTCGATGGCGTCGGAGTCGGCGGCCGTCTGGATCAGGACTTGACCGGGAAGCGACGCGGGATCTTCGATCCGCGCCTTGTAGACGCCGGCGGCCTCTGCGGACTCGAACTTCACCGCGGGCTTGCCGCTTGCCGTCGGTTGCAGCGTGACCGTCGCGCCCGCATACGGCTCGTTGCTAGGTTTATGCGTCAAGTAAAGCAAGGCAGCACCGCCGTCGCCGACCTCGAGCGCGAAGTCGGCGATGTCGCCGTCACCTACGTAGTAACCTGGAACGGACGAGGCGCCGTTTCCGGCGTCCCCGAAGGCCGACGAGGACGAGGCAGCGAGGATTGCGGCCATGAGCGCGAGACCTTTCACCGAATATCTCCCTTCGCGAAAAAATATAGAGTCAAGATAGCCTCGTCACGTTCCTGGGCGATGTCGACGACTTTGAGCCGGGACTCGTAGAGTTCGCGGGCCGTCTCGATCACCTCGGAGGCATCGCCCTGTCCCCGGGCGAACGCCTTGGTGGCCTTGCCGTAAAGGCCTTCCAGATCGCTGACCCGCGCCGACGCGATGCGCGAGGCCTCGTTGAGTCGCTTGCTGTTCGCCGAAAGCAGCGCAAAACGGTCGCGGGCGCGCGCAAACTGGTAGTCCGAAGTCGCCTTGAGCGCAGCCTGCTGGCGCTCGAGCGCGCGAACACCCGACGCAGAGGCCGAGGCCACTCCGAGCGGCATATCAACTTCAATGATGACACTGGTCGTTTTGCCTTCGAAGTCCCGCGAAATCCCAACACCGGCCTCCATTTCGCCCAAGCTGCTGGCCGCCGTTGCCTCGGAGGCGAGTGCACGCTGCCGGGCGAGGCTCTCGAGCACCGCGAGGTTTGATGCTTCGTCAAGTGCAAGACTCTGAAACTTTGCGGGTATCGGTGCGACAGTTGAGGTTAACGGGTCTGCTCCAACGGGCCTTCCGGTAATCTTACCGAGAGCGTCGGCGCTAAGTGCGAAGGCGCTGCGCGCAGCGACCAGGTCCGTTTTCATCCCTTCGAACATCAGCTGCCAGCGCGTGGCGAGGAAGGCACCAAGCGTCCCGGCACGGGCCGCCTTCGCGGCGCTGTCAATGATCTTGGTTAGGTCATCGATGGCCCTTTTCGTGGCCTTGGCAGCGTTCTGGCGCTGCAGGAGTTGGGTATAGAGCCTGGCGACCTCGAGTTCCTGCTCCCGCCTTTCGCGTCGTGCGGCGAAAAGATCGGCCTGCGCCTCGGCGTTGTACCGCCCGGAAATTGCGTCGTCGTCCACACCAAGGGCGATGCGGCGCTTGATCACCGCTTCGGCGGTCGCAGGACGGGACGTCGTCTTCGGGTCGCTACGGCCGACTTCCGCGCGTAGCCCGATGCCGAAGGGCCCTGGAAGGCGACGGTTTCCGACCTCTGCTTGGGCGGCGGCTCGTTCGTTGAGAGAGCGCTCGACCGGCGCGAGGGACGCCGCGTGATCAAAGGACTCGAGAACGGAGTCCAGAGTCATCCCTCCAGTGTCGGGGGCCGACGAGGTACCGGCGCGCGCTACGGGGTGAAGCGTCAAAGCCGTAGCGACGGCGAGGGGCCCGAAGACACGCCGGATTCGCGAAGCATCTGCCGTCATCCGCTGGGATCCTTTCATTGGGGCACGCCGGTAGGAATGGGCGGTCAGTTTGGCCGCATAGAAGGCTACCGACCGCGAGCCTCAGTTGTGACACTGCCGTTAAAAGAGGCGCTTAGAGCTAGGATATCATACATCATTACGGTTGGTTACACTTCGTACGAAAAGAACCCTGACGCAAATCGCGGCACACCCTCTTACGAGGGAGGTGGATCGGGATACGGGAGGGGCTTTTTTTTGAAACGATTGCCCCAGATAAGGCATCTCTAAAGACTTTCGGCCGAACACCGACAATCCATGCGTAGCTGCTGGCCTTCAGGCCTCAGGGGAAAACTATGAATGCTCCGCGATGGGTTGTTACGCTGTCATTAGCTGCACTGGTTGCCGCAAGTTTTGCTCGGTCGCCCGACGCCAGTGCGCATGGTGACCATGGCGACCACGAAGCCAAGAAAGTCAAAAAGAAGCCCGCCACGTCCAAGTTCTCCCTCGCGCTTGGCGTCTCCGTCTCCAAAGGAATCGGTACTCCCAGCTCCTCCGAAGCGGGAAGCGGCGCGGCGCCGTCCGAGGATCATTCCGGACACCAAATGCTTGCGCTGCACGGGGGAGCGGAAGACGGAGACTCCGGAGCCGCTGCTCCGGCTTCCGGTGGCGCCAGCTCCGGCGGAGGTAGCACGGCGGCACCGGCCTTCGATCCGACGTTTACCGCGCGGGGGGACTACGCGTTCACGAAAAAAATGGGGCTCGGTCTGTCGATCGGCTTCGGCATTTCCTCCGGGGTTCTGGATCCTGAGCTCGGCCCGACATTGAAATTGCCCTTTGGACCAAAACTCTCGGTCAATAGCGCGCTCACGGCAACGATTCCGGTCTCGAAGGCAAGCCGCGACATGTATAAGACCACGACGATCAAGGTGACGTCTGGCCCGACCTATACCAGTGGGAAGATTTCGCTCGGGGTTTCGGCGATCGTCGCCTACGCCTGGTATTCAAAGACGGTCATCGTCGACGACGCCCCGGCCACCAAAGCTGCCTCGCTTCAGAGACCGGAGCGCTCGGCGCGGCCGGGACTCTTGTTGCACGGCGGCGCCGACGACGGCGACGCTGGCGGCGCGGGGGCGCCCCCAGCAGGTTTCAACGGTCCGAGCGGCGATAATCTCGCTTCCAGTGACCGCGAATTCAGCAGGTATGGCCTGCGAAGCAATTTCGGGTACCAGTTCGCAAAGAGATTTCGTTCGGATAGCTCACTCGGCGCCGCGATGATCAACCATCAGTTCGGCGCTTCGACATGGTCCACCGATGCGACCATCGCCCAGATCTCATTCTCGGTCGCCAATTTGACCGCCTACCTCGCCTTTGCGGTTAGCAAGTCGACCCCGTCGCCCGCCCTTCCGACGGATCCCAACGTCAGCGTCGGGGCGGGCTACCTCTTCAAATAACTCTGTGCGCGCGTGGAACTGGCAAGACCTTCAGATGGCCGCGAGTTTCTCTGTCACAATTCCGGCCGAGCACCAGTATCTTTTGGCGTGACGAATCTTAGGATGGTCGACGTTTGACGCCCAATCAATCGTCGGCCGTCTGACTCTAGGTCGTCTCGACGGCTCCTACTGGGTCTCACACGCCTTACGGAGACATCTCAGCTGATGTTTAGAGCCCGAGAAGGGTCCCGCCCGTGAACGCCGAGCGGTCAGTCGTCCTCGCCCGCATCCTCCCAGGTACCACCTTTCGATTCGCAGTTCGCCTTCTTGTCGTCATTCGTCTTGCCTTTGACTTTGATGACTTTGCCGTCTTTCTTGCAAACTTTTTTGGCATGCTCATGGTTGCCGTGTGCCAGTGCTGGCGCCGCGAGAGACGCGAAAAGAGCTAGAGTAGCGACGCGGAGGGCGATGGAGCTCATTATGGTCTTCCTTTCGAAATTTTTTGCCAAAAAGCGAATAGTCTCTCCTCAAGACTACCGACTTTGAGCAAAGAGTGTGACAAGCCTGATTCCGGCATGGCTTCCTGCACATCGTTTCCTCGGGTGCCCGCGCCAATCACCCCGGAAACCGACGAGGACGACAGGGAAAATTGGCGAAGTCTCAAGAAATACCATCATCAGCCGATACTAACTGAGCATCCCCCTACAAGCCGAACGCAGAATCTCCGCTGGTTCCGAAGAGACCCTGGACGCAGGGCGAAAAGGGCGCCTATAGTCACGCGACCATTGGAAGCGCGAACTATGGACCGTCAGCCGGAACCGACTCCGCTAGAAACTCTCCTCAAACGCTATGGCGAGAGTGATCACGCTGCGTTCACGGAATTCTACGGACGGACGAAAACAATCGTCTATGGCTTCATTCGCCGTCGGGTGCGCAATGGCGCGGACGTGGACGAGGTCTTTCAGGAGACGTATTTCAGGGTCCATCGGTACGTCGCGTCCTACGACGAGACGAAGAGCGGACTCTTCTGGATCCTGGCCATTGCTCGAAACGTCATCTGCGACCGCCTCGGGGCGACAAGGCGTCAAGCGCATTCAGATGAGGCAGCCGTCCAAGCGGCGGTCAGTCCCGACACCGCGGACTCTCAAGCGCACTTCAATGATCTTCTCGAATCGACCCTCTCTCACTTGAACCGGGAAGAGCAGTCGATCCTGCTCGATCGCGTCTTGCTCGATCGCTCCTTTGATGAGATCGGGGATCGATTGCAGATAAGCGCCGCGAGCGCCCGCCAACGCCTTTCGCGGACCATGCGTCGCCTGCGCACCACGTATTCCTATTAGAATTCCGCTAATATAAGACCTCTGTTGGGGCTTTTTGCTGTCACGAAAGGTCGTCCACCCCAGTAATCTACTTGAATCGTCCTTCGTTGGTATTTGTGCTACGAGACAACAACCATGAATCAACCATTCTCATTGAATAACGCTCCACAGCACCTCGATGAGGTCATCGAAGGATTCGTTACCCGAGATCTGCTTCCCCCGCGCTCCGTTGTGCACCTCAAAGTCGGCATTGCTGCAATCGCCGGCGGCCTTCTTTCGCTGGCCCTTTGCGGCCAGTTTGGCATTGGGTTCACGTCTTTCGCCGTAGACTTAAGTAGCCAGATCCATGATCACTTGGGCCCAGTGCCCTGTGCGCTCCTGTGCGGCACCTTGTACGCCATTTTCCCGGTTGCGCTGTTGCGGTTCGTGCTGTGTACGACCTTGCAGTTCAAGGGGATTTTGAGACGACATCAACTGATTGTCGCATTGTGGTTTGGCGGCGTCGGCACCATTCTGGCATCGGCCGGGCACCACGGCGCAGATCTCCTCGGGATCGGCCTATGGCTTTCGGCGGCGCTGGCGTCGACGTTTGTTGGTGCCCGGTTGACGGAGAGTCTTTCGTGGTCGCGCGCGTTGCCGCGGTCTTGCTTACAAGAAGTGACGAATCGCCGCATCTATTAAGGCGCTCAGTGACATCAGGAGAGTGCCAGCGTCGGCAAGAGTTAGCCTCTCGCGGGACCCCCGCGAGAGGCTAAATAGATCTTAACTGCGGGGTTCCCCCGAGTTCGTCAATCAAGCCATGACTTCAATCCAGGTATGCATGCCTTGCATGTCGTGGTTCATGTGACCGCTCATCCCGCCCTGACCCGGGAGCGGGTTGCGGTGCATGTCGTTCATCGTGTGGTGGGTGAAGTGGCAGTGGAAGAGCCACTTGCCCACCCGCTCGGCCGTCCAGTCGAAGGTGCGGATCTCCGCGGCCGAGACGTTGACCGTGTTCATCGGCATGTGCTGCGCCGGCGCGAGAAAGCCGGCGCCCATCTCGGTCACGCGAAACGTGTGCCCGTGTAGATGAATCGGATGCACGAGCATCGACAGGTTGCCGACGCGGATCCGCACCTTTTCGCCGATCTTCGCCGCCATCGGCGGGATCAGCGGGCCGGGAAGGCCATTCATCGTGAAGTAGTTGAACTCGGTCATCTCCATGACGTCGGGGAGCGGGCTGCCCGGGTTGATCTTCCAGGTGTGCAGGAAGTAAAGGTAGTCGTGGTCGACGAAGTACCAGTCCGGCGGATTTTTCGGGTGCACGACGAAAAAACCCATCAGCCCGAGTCCGACCTGTTTCCCCTGCATGACGTGCGAGTGGTAAAAGTAGGTCCCGTTCTGGATCAGGTCGAACTCATAGGTAAAAGTCTGCCCGGGATCGACCGGCGGCTGGCTGAAGCCCGGCACGCCGTCCATAGCCAGCGGAATGTGCAGTCCGTGCCAATGGATCGTCGTCGCCTCGGGCAGGTTATTCGTGAAGATGATCCGGACACGGTCGCCTTCCGTCGCCTCAAACGTCGGGCCCGGCGAGCTGCCGTTGTAACCCCACACGTGGATCGGACGATTGCCCATGCCCATGCCGTCGCTCATGTCGGGCCAGTGCAGGACCACGGGCTCCGCGGTCAACCGGAAGACTTTGACGTTTCCGTCCATCTCGAAGGGAACGTTCGGAATACCGAGCGCGACGGGGGATACAGGTGTGCCGGTAGAGGCGCGCCGCGCGAGCGGCGGTTCATAGCCGTCGATCGACGATGAGGTGGTCCTCGCGCGCGCCGCGCTCGCGCCGATCAGCGGAAGCGCGACGGCCGATCCGACAGCGCTACCCATGAAGCCTCGTCTATTAAATCTCCACACCATCGCGATTCCCCCAACCCTGTGATTTTTCGCTGCACCGCCAATCCTAGCGGCATACACATCTGGACACTGAATCAGTCGCAGTCCATGATTCCCGTCCCTATGGCAGGGCGTTCGGCCAAAACAGGTTTCATCGTAGCATGAACTTCGAAGACGCTATGCTGCGAAGGACCGCATTCAAGCCTAGCCGAAACGTTGCGGCGCAAAAAATAATACGGGAGTGTTTGAACTCTCGGGAGCCTCGCGGACGTGGTGTTTATTCAGATTGCCCGCTAAGTCCCACCTGGCATGCAGCCGCCTTGGAGACCTTCGTCAAATCAATCAGTTGGGCACACAATCAAGACGTGCGAGGCGTTCTGGCCGGCGCACTTCGGATGTGGTCATACCCTCATACTGAAGATTCAGCCGTAATGTGACAGGCCTCTGCACTTTTCTGCTGGTTGGGCATTTTGACGCTCTTTCGCTGTCGATTCGGCTGTGGCATGAACATTGTATAAGGAGCATCTCGAAAATCGTATTTCATGAGTTTTTGCTTAACCTTAAGGAGACATGGAATGAAAAAGTCGATCATCAAAGCCTTGTTAGCCCTAGCCGCCTTTGCCGCCGTCCCGGCCGTTTCGTTCGCTCACGATGACTGGGGCAATCGCTCCCAGGCCTCCGCCGCGGCGCACGAAGTCGATTACGCCGCCAGCGATTTCGCCCAACAGGTTCGCTGGGCGACCGGATACTCTCACCTCACTGGTGACGCGCAGGAGTTCGCGCAGCATGCTGGACACTTCCACGACGTGATCGAGTCGGGCGCGCCTTATCAACACCTGCTAAACGACTATTACGACCTCCAAGGTACCTACAACCATTTGTCCCAAGCGTATTATAGCGCTTGGCAGGTTCATCACGACCAGAACATCCATCAGCATTGGCATCAGATCGAGCAAGCGTGGCAAGACCTTTCCTGGGCCTTCCGCGGCGGCCACGGTCCCGCGCGCTGAAAATGCACGAAGGCTGCCGGTTGCTCCTCGGCGGCCTTCGTTACCGTCCCCTCAATAGGCTCGCCGCCCAAATGCAGTCCAAAGACCCGCCCATCCGATCCGCTCCGTCATGCGAACCAGAATATAGGTGGTGCCAAGGGCCGCTACGAGCCAAGCACCGAGTTGGAGGAGATCCGACCCGTGGTGCCCGAAGGCCGCCATGACCGCTCCACAACCGCCGAGCCAGACGGCAATCTTGACTGTGTGCCTGCGAGTGACGACTTTGAACTGCAAAGCCGAGCACAGCACGAAGCGCAGGAGCAGCACCGGAAAAATTGAATAGAGCATGCCACACGTCAAAGCGCATGGCAGGGCACCCATCTGCTCGTGCATCTCGTGGCCGAAATTGCGCGCGAATTCCGTGAATCCAAGCCCGAACTGCCCACAAAGCACTAGAGCGGCCAAGCCGCCGACGATGGCCGCGGTCCCGACTTTCGCATGCACCGTCGACTGAGGCGGGGTTAAGTCACTCAGTACAAAGGCTTCGACCGCCCGGTCCAAAGACATGGGGAGACTCTCGATAACCACGCTGTTTGTTTTATCAATGGGCAGCATGTCCGAATCCGAGAGGAAGTGAGTAAACGGCGGGCGAGCCCTGAGCACCGAGACGCTTCGCGGTCAAGGTGATTTCGCCCTCCGACAGCTTCGTGCCGGCGGGAAGGTCGCACGTGAAATGATCGCCACCTTCCTTGCATTCGACGTTCGCGGTGGCGGTCTTGGTCTCGAGCTTCAAACTAACCTTCGATAACTGGATCGTCGCATTCGCGTTGGAGAGGTCCAGAAGATAAACGTCGATGGACGAGCCATTGCCGATGGGAACAATCTCCGCGTGGAATGTCCCGGGCATGCGGACGAATCCTCCGTGCGGCCCCGGCTTGTCCTCACCGTGGGCAAGGGCCGCCGAAGCAGTCAAACAAGAGACGAACGCGAAGAGCGCGAACGAGACGCGGTCCAACGCCATGGTCGGCCTCAGGGTACAAGGTTATCTGCCACGAACTGGGCGAGGCGAAAGGGCTCTACTCTACAGGATACTCAGCTTGCCGCCGTATTGTGACACCACGTCCGAGGCTCGCGATTCACCGATGCTTAAATTTGGTTCGGCATGTCAACGCGCCAATTTTACGGGCAAATGCCGTCGAAAAAAGTGTCAAAGATTTCGACAGCGGGTCGGCGAAGGAGAGTCGAATCTCCTGCAATTGGCCTTTTTTGAAGGCGACCATGTCGGGGCATTTCACCTGCGGGTAATGATTTTGCGATCGCCGAGGTCCTGCGGAGGTCCCTAGACGCCGAAGTGAGACTCAATCGGGGACCGTCGGGCCAAAACCAGCCCCGAACCGGCGGCGGGGAGGCTGCGAATAGTAGAGCCTCCTATCCTTAGTAGGTAGTCGACAGACGCGGGCATGCCATTCGCCGCGTGGCCCTAGGCGCGGTCGAACACGCGGAAGTTGACCGAGTGCCAGCCCGGTGGGTCATGAACTGGAACTTGTAGCCCCTCGCGCCCAGAGCCCTCTGAAAGGAGGCGACCGGCTCCGCGTCACGGATCCACCAGGTCATAGTAGTCCAGCGCTTCCTGCATGCGCGCCGCGACGAAATCCGGCTCGGTCGCCAGCGACCACACGTAGTCGTAGGGGAAATTCGCGCGCGCTTTCGCCGTGCCGGCATGGGTCGAAGCCTCGACGCCGGTGATCCCCGAGCCGCTCTGCTGGTGGCAGCCGATGCAGTTCGTGCGCGCCATCCCCGGCGCGTCCTCGATGTAAGGGTTGCTGCACCAGGAGTCCGCGAAATCGACGACGACGCACATCTTGTAGTTTCGCCACCGGGGCGGGAGCGTACTCCAGCTGGCGGGCCGGTCGGCGCCGAAATCGGCGTCCGGCTGCGGCGACCACCACAGCGACACCCACACCCAATGCCGGAGCTCTTTCGTCATGATGTGGAGCCCCATCAGGTCGAACGACGCGTGGCCGGCGGTCGTCGCGCGAAAGATCGCGTCGTCCGCCGGCCGCGCGACGACGGCGTCCGGCCGCCAGGTGGCGTCGCCGCTGGCGAGCAGGCGCGCGACCGCCGCCGCGGACGTGTCGAACACCGGCAGCGCCGGACTTTCCGGCGCCGGCGCGGCCTCGGCGCGCCGCCACACCGTCTTCACGAGGACGCTGGCGCGCGGGAACTCGCGCGCGAAGCACGGCGCGTGGTTGTCGTCCGGTCCGACCGCGTCCGGCGCGATCGGCTGA
The DNA here is from genome assembly GCA_043786345.1 of Pseudomonadota bacterium. Lineage (GTDB taxonomy): Bacteria > Bdellovibrionota_B > Oligoflexia > Oligoflexales > CAIYRB01 > JANOTL01. The sequence goes on along the minus strand of JAYVWD010000314.1, from coordinate 1,219 downwards.
CGGGCGCGACAGGCCGCGAGGGCGCCGTAACCCGCGAGAATGTGCCGCGCGGCCGTGGCGTTATATAGCGTGCGCGTCAGGCCGCCGAGCCCGGGCGCGGCTTCCGGCGCCGGCGGGATGCCCGGCCGCAACGCCGCGTTCCACGCCCCGAGGCCGTCCAACTGCGCCCCGGAGAAGGGCACCCGCGCCTTCCGCGCCGGTTTGCCGATCGTCAGCATGCCGCGCTCGAAGAGGCGCGTGAGGTCGATCCGGTCGTACCAGGTGCGCCACCGCGGGACGGAAAGCCCACCGGCCGCGATCGCGACGTCCTCGAGGACCTGCCGTGCGACTTGCCAGCCGAAACGCCGCCGTTCCTCGACGCTGTCGCGCAGCCGCCGCTCGAAGGCTTCGGGATCGGGCCCGGCGTCCTGCGCGAGATAGGGGGCCGGCTGGCCGAGGGCGGCGCGGTCGTCGGCGCTGGCGCGCGGCCGCGACATCGGGGCGCGGTGACCGCAGGCGACCACGGCGGCCGCGGCGATCAAAAATTTGCTGCAGCGCGCACCCGAGTTTGTCACAATCGCTCCTGACGGCAAGGACGCCGGCACTAAGGACCATATCCCATGTTTTCCAAGCGTGTTAGCCGCAGATGGCTGCTGCCGGTCGCTCTCGTGATTGCCGCACCGCGTGTCCTCGCGGACGGCGCCACCGATCGGCAGGACGCGCGTCAGGCGCTTCAAGCGCTCGGAGCCGCGGTCGATGGCGCGACGGGGCCGTGCTCCCAATGCCATGCGCTCGATCCGGAGACGCTCGCGGCCTGGGCGGGCACGGCGCGCGCCTTGGCTTTAGGCTGCCTCGACAAGCCGGAGCTGAGCGCCCGCGCGAAAGTCGACTGCCTGCGGCTCGATCGCGCCAACCCCGCGAGCCCGTTCGGACCCAAGGCCCTGGGCCTGCTCGCCGCGGGGACGCAGGCGCCGGCCTTTCGCGCCCTCTTCGCCGCCGCGTTCGGCGAGGCGGACGGTGGGGCCGCGTACCAGGATTTCCTCGGCAAAGCGAGCATGCCGGTCGCCAGCGAAGTCCGCCTGTCCGCGGCGGCGTTCGCGACCGTCGAGGCCTGGGTCATGAAGGGCGCGCCGTTCCTCGACGAGCTATTGGCCTTGCCGCCCCGGGTCGCCGGCTGCGTCGACGGCGGGTCGCCGGCCTTGACGCAGCACGTCGAAGGTCTCGAGGCGCATGGCTGGCG
>JAYVWD010000313.1:0-4644 GCA_043786345.1 Pseudomonadota bacterium | reverse complement strand
TGGACAGGCTCGCTTCCTCTTTCGGACTGAGGCGCGCGACGGCCTCCCCGGTTTTCGTCACGATGAAGATACGCGCGCCAGGTGTCGCCTTTCGCGCCGCTCCCGTTGGCTGATTTACCGAGCCGACGACCGGCCCATCGGGAGGGGCGACCAGCTTGCGCAGGAACGCTTCCGCGCGCCGGTCGGGACCGCCCCAGGCAAGCAACACGACGTCGGCTTCCGCCACCAGCCGCTCGAGCTGGACCTGCGGATCATGGAACGTCGCTTTGCGCACGAGACAGGCGTCGCCGATCAGAGGCTCGATGGATTCGAGCTGCGCCTCATCCAGGCCGATGGCGAGCAGCTGACGTACGACAGGCGTCGCGCGGTGATTTGGAGCGTCGGTCTTCACGACAAAGGGGTCCTTGCACTTGTTTTCCCGCTAGGCACCTGCCTTGATTCGGCCGTCGGCACCCCCGGACGCGCGCTCGTCCGAGACGATCATCGTACACCCTAAGTTCCGCCCTGGCGCCATTGGCTGGTGGAGCGCCACGGCTGGGCTCAGTGTGAGAGGCCTTGCTCCTTCTTTACTGGCGCCGACAGCACGGGCGCGGGCACGTTTTCCTGCGGCGGCAGCGCGTTCGCCTGGAGCGCCTGCTTCTGCAGCCGCTCGAGCCCGCGCCGCAGGCCCTTGTCGCCCGGCGTGAGCTCCAGCGCCTTGATCCAGGCGAGCTCGGCGAGCGCCGGGTTGCGCATGCGGAGGAGCACGGTGCCCTTCATCTTGAGGAGCTTCGGGCTCGTCGGGTAGAAGGCCAGCAGGCCGTTCAGCTCGATCAGGCAGTATTCGTAGTTGTGTTTCTTGAAGTACTCGTTGATGCGCCCGATCCCGAGCGTATAGCTCGGGGCCTGGCCCGGGCCGTCCGCCGGCGCGGCGCCGAACGCGCCGTCGAGGAGCGCCGTGTCGGTCGGCCGGTCTCGGTCGAGGCTCGGCAACATGGACTTCATCTCCTGGTCGGTCACGACCGGGCTCGGCAGGCTCTTTGGCGCGTATTTTCCGGGGTTTGCGCCCTCAGCGGTGAGCTCGCCCAAGTCGGCGAGCGGAACCTGCACGTCGAAGTCGCGGGCGCCGCCCGGGATCTCGATCGCGTATTCGCGGTCGCCGACGGCGGAGCGAATCACGAACTTCTCCTCCGGCCCGTTCCGCCCGAGCGGATTCGACTCGTCGACGAACGGGTAGGCGATCGTGCCATTGAGCCCGGCATCGTCGGTCGCGGTGTCGCCGGGCAGCGTCGCGGCGCATGAGGGCGCGAGCCAGCAGGCGCCGACCAGGGCCGCGAACGACAGCCTAATAATTGAGCGAGAGCACGACATCGCCGCCGGCGCCTCCTTTTGTCTTCACCGTCTCGGTGCCGACGACGATGGAGGACGGCGCGATGTAGTTCACGGCGAAGCTCGTCGAGAAGCGCCGCCCCATGAACACGTCCCAGCCAGCGCGCCCGATCGGTGCGAGGTAGCCCGAGGCGCCCAAGACGCCGAGGCCAGCGTGGAAGCCCTGGCGGATCTCGTTGTAGGACTCGACCGCCCCGAGGAACACGTGCCCGAAGGTCGCGAATACCGCCGCGGCCGTCTTGAACGGCACCGGCTCCGGCTCGGCGCTGGCCTTGACGGGCGCGACCACGGGCTTCGCCGTGCCGCCCTCGGTCGGGTACTTCTTGACCGTGCTCGTCGTCGACTTATAAAGCGCGAGGAGGAGGCCGAACTCGCTCTTCCGGTTGTTGAATTTCTCCGTCGCCCGGACCTGGAAGGCCAGCATCTGCGCGTCCTCGTTGGTGCCGGCCACGTTCGGGATCGCGCCGCCGCCGGCCCCGAACATGAAGCGGTATTCCGGCTCGTACTCGTCGCCGCCGCGGCCCTTGGCGACCTGACTGTAGTCGACGCCAAGCTTCTGGTAGCGGCTCTTCACCGTCTCGCTGTTGTAAGTGCGCGCCCAGACCAGCTCCTTGGTCTGCGAGTTGAAGATGCTGAGCGCGAGCACCATGTGCGTCGTGTGATAAACGAGCACGGCGTCCATGAAGTTCTCGATCCCGAGCTGCGCGGCCGCGGCGTCGAGCTTCGCCAGGTTCGTGGCGGGCGAGGTGATGAGCAGCTTCCCCTCGACGAGCGACGAGGTGCGCGTCTTGCACGGCACGCAGGCGATCAGCTTGATCTGGGAGTTGGCGTGGAGGCGCTCGTCGAGCAGGGTCTCGACGTAGTCCTCGTACGTCGTCGGGATCGCCTTGCTGACGCGCACCTTGCGGACCGAGAGGTTGGCCAGGCCCTTGATCTGGCCCATTTTAACGTCGTAGGAGAACTCCGCGAGCAGCTCGTCGAGCACCTCGTGGAAGCGGCGCACCTGCGGCGACGAGGCGACGCGCAGGCGCTCGCCCTCGGCGGACTGCGCGTGCTCTTCGCCCTTCGTCTTGGGCGTCACGGCGGCGGGCTCGGTCGGCTCCTCGTCCGCGCCGGAGTCGTCGAACTCCGCCCACTCGGGGCCTTTGTCGCCCGCGAGCGCGGTGGGTCCGGCCAGGGACCCGAGGGCCGCGGCGAGGAGCACTGCGAGGAAATTGGGGAGCGGTTTTTGTAGCATCGCGTTCAAGGGATCGGCGTCTTGGGCTCTTCCCTTTAGTGCGCGGGTTTCACGGCACGCATGGGTGGCGCCACGAACTCGAGCTCGCGCCCGAAGACGGTTTTCGAGATCTGCACGTACCGGCGCTTCAGATAGTCGAAATAGCGCGTTCCGCCGCCCCCGCGGTCCAAGGCCCGGGCGAAGATCCAGAGCCCGCGCATAGAATCGAAAAACGCCGGCGCCAGGTCGTCGAACAGCGAGGCCCGCGCGTTCAGGCGCTCGTCGAGCGCGACGGCCATTTGGTAAAAGCAAAAATGGTAGAGCTGCGGGTCTTTGACCAGGATCTTGGCGAGCTGCTCTTCGGCGAGCATCATCGCCTGCTGGTCCGCGGCCTCGTGGGCCAGCGCGCGCAGCTGCTCCAGGCACCCGCTCACCCGCGCCGCGGGCGGCTGGGGCGTCGTCATGACCAGCACGCGCGTCGCCCATGCCGAGGCTTCCTGCGGGTGGAGCAGGCCGTCGCCGATCCGCCCGTCGTCGCCGGCGCCGGCGGTCGCGGCGGCGACGCTTAGGGCATCGGGCTCCGCGTCCGCGCCGGAGGCCCTGGGCTCGTCCTGCTGGGAACCGCCGAAAAAGGAGCACGACGAGGCGACGAGCAAGGCGAGCGCCAGGATGAGCTCAGTAGTACGCGCCCGCGCCGATCCCGGCGTAGAAGAGCTGGCGCTGGCGCCCGGTCTGGACTCCGACGACGGTGTCGACCCCGAGCGCTCCGTAGAGCACTTTGAGGTACCGCGCTTCCATCCAGAGCCCCGTGCCATCGATCATCGCCCCTTTGCGCGTCGAGAAGTCGCTGCCGCGCACGTTCTTTTCCGCCGTCTCGGTCCGGCCGCTCTTCGCCAGGGCCGCCAGGCCGCCCGTGACGAGCCAGCCCGAGACCGCGGCTACCGTCCCGTCGCCGCGTCCTGGCGGCAGCGGGTCGATTTTACCTACCCCGATCATCGGCCCGAAGAAGGTCAGGCCGTAGGTTCCCGGCTTGCCCTTGTAGTAACCCGTGCCGGCGAAGGGAGCGATTCTGAGGCCATACCAAAACCGCGCGGCCTCGCTGCGGCGCGTGAAGGCGTCGAAATGCGACGTTGGATCAACGGTGTAGCCCGATTTATCGCCGTTGGTCGCGGCTGTCCCGAGGAGCAGCGAGACCTCGGCGAGAAACCGTCGCGGCCGGGGTTTTACCGCCTCCTGCTCGAGCGCCAACGCCCGTTTTTCGTCCGGGGTCAGGGCCTTGGGCGCTTGGCCCTGGTCGCGGCGGTCGCTTTCCGCGCGCTTTTTCTCGAGGTCATCGCCCTGGACGTCGTCCGACTTGACCCGCGGCGGCCGCGCCGGCTTCGGGGCGCCGAGGGGCTCGATGCCGCCTTGGGCGAGCAAGATGGCGCTGAGGAGGACGAGGCAATTCATGCCGCGACTATAGCGCCTCACGGGGGAATTTCCTGCCCATTTTTCGGGCCGCCGCGGCTCGCTAAACTAAGAAGGAACAAGGAGAAAACGCGATGAGCGTGCTGCGCTTCAAAGACGACGTCGACGAGATCCTGGAGAAGGATCCGTACGATCTGTTCACGATCGAGCGCCCCCGTCGTTCGTTTCGGCGCCCGTCGCCGGGCATGCTCGGCACGGCGGCGGCCGGCGTGGCCGTGGCCTTAGGCGTCGCCGGCCTGACGTTCTGGCGGTCGACGCGCGGTGGCGACGCGGAAGACAAGAGCCCGTACGCGTATTTCGAGGTCAAGGCGATCGACCCGGACGGCCGCCCGGTGGCCGGCGCCACCGTGAAAGAAGGCCCGCGAACGGTCGGCCTGACCGACAGCTTCGGCGAATGGCGCCGCTTCATGCGCGTCCAGCCCGGCGCGACGGTGATGCTCGAGATCACGAAGAGGATCGGCAGCACGACGCTCGCCGCGGTGAAGAGCCTGGCGGTGCCGTTGACGCTCCCGAAAGACGGCGACCTCGAGCTCACCGGCGCCGTGCAGCTCGCGCGCGGCGACGGCCTGCGCGCGAAGAGCGCCGTGGCGGCG
>JAYVWD010000312.1:0-2160 GCA_043786345.1 Pseudomonadota bacterium | reverse complement strand
GGGCGAGCACGCCGAGGGCGACGAGCGCCGCGACGCCGACGAGGCGCGTCGCCGCGATGGTGACCGCGAGGATGATGCCGGCTCCGTACAAAAGCTCGGGGAAGACGACCGCGACCTCGGCAACGGCGTTGGTGTCGGTCCCGAGGTGGTTGACGATGTCGCCGACGGGCTTGGCCTGGCGGGCGCGGCGCGTCAGCGCGAGGGCCTGGCGGAAGATCCGGACGTTCATTGCATTGATGGTGAGCTGCTCGTTTTCGATGATGGTGCGGAAGTAGTGTTGCAGGGTGAGTGAGTGGGCAACCATGAGCAGCGCGAAGCCGATCGTGAGCCAAATCCCCCGCCAAAGGGCGGCGTCGTGCTGGGCCGAGACGCGGGTGAGCTCGAGCATCAGCGCGTGCATCGCGGTCGGGGTCGCCGTATTGGTGGCGATCAGCGCCAGGACGATGCCGACCGCGGCGCGCGTGCGCTTGCCCGGTGCCCGGAGGACGCCGGCCAGAAAGCGCCAGGCGCCGTCTGCGTTCCGGCTCCCGTCTCCGGTAGACCGTGCCCTGCCACCTGGGCCCTGGCTCCGTCCACACCCGCGGTGTCGATAAAATTTAAAGGCGCCGGCCCTTCGGGGCCTGCGGGCAGTTTTGGGCCGCGCCCGTCCTCATGTTAGGATGCGCGGATGCGCCCTTCCATACTCACGATTCTGCATCTCGACGACGACGCCCTTTACCTCGAGCAGTTCGCCCAATCGATGACCGCGAACACGACCCTCGGCGTCGAGATCCGGGTCCATTCGGTGGACACCGTGGAAGAATACTTCGCCGTCCTCGCGAAGGAGTCGCCCGACGTGGCCGTCCTCGACGTCGACGTCGGCGGCGCGGTTTGCGGCAAGGACGTCGCGCGGCGCACGAAGGCCGAGCGGCCCGCCTGCATCGTCTTCATGTGCTCCGACTTGAAGGGCGTGGGCCTGGTCGGCGCGTGCCTGAGCTCCGGGGCCGACGACTTCATCTTCAAGAAGACCGACGAGCGCGAGCTCGCGCTGCGCATTTACGGCACCTGGAAGCTGCGCGCCGGCGATGCCGCCGCGCCGTCGTCCAAGGGGCTGCCCGGGGCGGTCGGGCGCACGATGGAGTCGATCGGCCACCGCGCCTTGCGCCTCGTCGGCTCCGCCGTCACCTCGATCCACGTTCGCGGCGAGTCCGGCACGGGGAAAGAGCTGATCTCGGAGCTCCTCGCCGCCGCCCTGCCGAAGGGCACGCCGTTCGTCCGCGTCCACTGCGGCGCCATCGCGCCCTCGCTCCTCGAGAGCGAGCTGTTCGGCCATGTGCGCGGCGCCTTCACCGGCGCCACCGCCGATAAGGTCGGCCTGATCGAGATCGCCGACGGCGGCTGGATCTTCTTCGACGAGGTCGCGACGCTCTCCGTCCCGGCGCAGATCGCGCTGCTGCGCGTCCTCGAGAATCGCACCGTCCGCCGCGTCGGCGCCGCCAACGAGAAGAAAGTCAAAGTCCGCGTCCTCTCCGCCACCAATGAGCCGCTGGAGAAGCTGATCGAAAGCGGGCGCTTCCGCGGCGACCTCTGGCAGCGCCTGTGCGAAGCCACGATCGAGGTGCCGCCGCTCCGCCAGCGGATGGACGAGTTCCCGGACCTCGTGCGCCACTTCGCCAAGTCGATGGAGCACGGCCCCTACGAGGTCGCCAGCAGCGCCCTCGACGTGCTCGCCTCCTACGACTGGCACGAAGGCAACGTCCGCGAGCTGCGCAACTGCCTGCGGGCGATGACCGAGCTCGCCGTCGGCCAGATGCTGACGCCGCTGTCGATTCCGAAGTGGTTCTGGGACAAGGCCGAGACCCGGCCGGACGACGCCGCCCAAGCCGCCGAATCCTTGACGCCGGCGACCGGCGACGCGGGGGACATCCGGCTCGCCTGGAGTGCCGACGCGCCGCCGTCTTTCGAGCTCATGACGAACCGCCTCCTTCTCGAGATCGTCCGCCGCGAGGCCGCGATGCGCGGCAAGGTCAGCATCCGCCACCTCGCGCGCGTGACCACGATCCCCAAGTCGACGCTCTCGTCGAAGCTCCGCCATCTGGTGGACGAAGGCCTGATCGCCGCCGGCGACCTGGGCAAACTCGTCAACATCGGGGCGGAGTGAGGCGATGCCCTTTTCTGTGA
>JAYVWD010000311.1:0-6847 GCA_043786345.1 Pseudomonadota bacterium | reverse complement strand
TGTTTGTCGTCGGCGAAGGTCTCGTTGTCCATCTCGCCCTCGAGCACTTCGCGGAACCCGAAGAAGTACTTCTTGCGGTTCGCATTCTTCGCGTCGTCTTCGCGCGTCGTCAGCGACTTGCTGGTCGCGTCGGACATCGGATCGAATTTGCAGGCCGATGCCGCACCGACGGTGAGCAACGCGAAGACCATGAACTTGGCGCTTCGAACAGTCATGGGCGTATCCTTTTGGGAAGGCGCCCTCTTATCGGCGGGCCGGTACGGCGGCTTAATCGATCCCTTCAACTTATTGAAAATACAGTAGATTTTTAGTGCTCAGAAGCCGTCAACGAGGCAAGGCGGCAGCCCACTGGCAGGCCTCCTCGAGCTGGCGCCCGACCTGGAGCAGCAGGTCTTCGCGGAACGGCGGCGCCGTCAGCTGCACGCCGATCGGCAGGCCGGCGGCCGAGACGTGGGTCGGCAGCGAGATCGAGGGTTGGCCCGTGACGTTCGTCCAGCCGGTAAACGGCACCATCTCGGTGCAGCGCTGGAGCACCGCCACCGGATCCGAGGCGCCGCTCGCGAAGAGCCAGCCGATGTCGGGCGGCTCCATCGCCATGGTCGGCGTGAGCAGCAGGTCGAAGTCCTGGCCGAAGCTCTGGACGATGCGCCGCGAGAACATCTGGAGGCGCGAGACCGTCTTGATGTAGTCGATCGCGCTGATTTTGGCGGCCATCGCGTGGAGGCCGCGGTTGAGGGGCTCGGTCTCGGAGAAATCGGCCAGCTCCTGGTAGGCCGTCCCCGACGACCAGACGGTGATGAAGTCCGACGCGAGCTGCTCGCCGGCGCCGGGTCCGCCCCAGTCGGGTCCGCCCTCGAAGACCTCGTGGCCGAGCTCGCTCAGGATCGTCGCCGTGCGTGTCAGGGCGTCGATGCAGCTCTGGGCCGTCTTCACCGGGATCGGCCCTTGGGCGGCGACGGCGATGCGCAGCTTGCCCGGTTTGCGGCGGGACTGCTCGAGGAAGCTGACCGCGGGTTTTGGCAGCCCATACCAGGCGGTCGCGTCGAACACCGCGAGCTCGTCCAGGATCGCGGCGGTGTCTTCGATATCGACCGAGACGCAGCCGTCGGTCGTGAAGCCGTGCATGACCTCGCTCAAGTACGGGCCTTTCGGGATGCGGGCGCGGCTCGCTTTCAGGCCGACCAGGCCGCAGCACGAGGCCGGGATCCGGATCGAGCCGCCGCCGTCGCTCGCGTGGGCGACGGGCGCCATGCCCGCGGCCACCGCCGCCGCCGCGCCGCCGCTCGAGCCGCCGGGGGTCTTGGCGAGGTTCCAGGGATTGCGCGTGGCGCCGTAAAGCTCGTTCTCGGTGACCGGCAGCGTGCCGAACTCCGGGGAGTTCGTGCGGCCCATGATGAGGAAGCCGGCCTTGCGCAGCTGCGCGACCGAGGCGCTGTCGAAGCGGCCGATCTTGCCTTTGGCGGCGCGCGAGCCGTGCGTGGTCGGGTGCCCGAGGGTTTCCGCCAGGTCCTTGATCGGGATCGGCACGCCGAAGAACGCCGGCAGGTCGCCGGTGCTGCGCTTCATCAGCGCCTCTTCCGCGGCGTGCGCCTCTTTGAGCAGGTCCTCGTCGCGCCGCCAGATGACCGCGTTGAGCGCGGCGTTGCGCTCGTCGATGCGGGACAGGAAATACCGCGCGGCCTCGACCGGGCTCACGTGCTTGTTGCGGATGGCGCGCGCGAGCTCGACGGCGGAATTGAACGGAAACATGCGGAACCTCGGGAATAAGGCGTCGGCGATGGTTAAACCACAAAATGCGGCCTGGTGAAAGAATTCCTGAGCTTCTACAGGAAGGCCGGCGTCTGGACGGGGCTGACCGGCTTCGACGCCTCCGCCAATTCCTACATCAAGGCCCTCACATCTCGCCTCTGAAGGGCTCGCCGCAGATCGCCTCGGCACCTTCCGTCGGAAAGGGCACCGTGGCGGTCGCCGGCTGATCCAGGTGCGCCAGGTCCCAGGTCTTGAGGCCGAAGCGCGAGACCGTGAGCAGCTTGCCATCCACCGAGTAGAGCCGGTTGATGTCGAGCGACACGGTCTTGTCTTCCCACCAGTGGCCGTTGGCGAGCTGGTTCTTGCAGGCTTCGGGCAGCAGGTCCGCGTGCGAGAGGCGGGCGGCCTCGGTCAGCTTGGTGTCCTCGATGTGATACATGATCGCGCCGGAGAACTTGAGTTCGCGCGCCATCTCGGGGCCGGTGTCCGCGCCCTTGCCGGCGAGCTCGACCACCGGAAGGCCGACGATCATCTGCGCGGCGTCGAAGTAGAAGGCGTGGTGGTCGCCCGTGACGTCGGAGTATGAGCCGCGCTGGCCGATGATCTGGTTGTCGAGGCGCTTTAGGTCCAGCGGATTGCTGACGTCGAAGAGCGACACCTGCAGCCCCTGGTACCAGGCGAACCCGCCCTGATCGTCCGCGTCGAAGCCGACGCCGAGCATGCGGCCTGCCGCGACGGGGTGCATGTAGACCGAGAATCCGGGGACCTTGAGCTCGCCGAGGAGCTTCGGCTCGAGCGGGTTCGCCATGTCGAAGGCGAAGAGCGGGTCGGTCTTCTTGAAGGTGACGACGTAGGCCATGGCGTTGACGTAGCGGACCGAGCGGATGTCCTCGCCGGTGCCGAAATCATGGACGACCGCGGCGACTTCCAGCGTGGTTTCCTTTTGGCGCAGGACCCACAGGTGATTCTGCGCGACGTTGGCGCCGGCGCCGAGGAGCTGCCCGGTCGAGGTCGCGACGGAGAGCACCTTCGTGGTGGCGTCCACCGCGTATTCTTTGAAGGCCCATTGATCTTTCACGTGGCCGTCGATCACGCCCGCGGCGCTCGGCGAGACGGCGCCGGTTTCGGCGTTGAAGTCGATCTTGGTAACGAGCAGCTTCTCGTCGACCGGCTGGGCATACCGATAGGAGTCGTAGCCGTAGCCGCCCCATTGGATCCCGGCCTTGGTCACGTAGAGCGTCGACTCGGTCATGTAGATCTGGTCGCCGCCGCCGATCGCCGCGGCGAACTGGGGCGCGGTCTCGGGGTGGCGCGCGTCGAGCGAGACGACCTTGACGAAGCGCGTGTCGAAGTCGTGCACCGCCTGCTTGACGATGCGGTCGCAGGGGATGCCGTTGACCGCGTCGTGCTCGACGGCGATCGGCGCCGCGGCGGGGTCGTTCGCGAACGTGTTCCACGGCAGGCCGTCGCGGAAGACGAGCACCAGGTGGCCGCCCACGTAGCGGGAATCGTCGGCCTGGCCGGTCATGTCGTGCTGCTTTTGCAGCACCGGCAGCTGGCCGCCTTCCGCCGTCATCACCCGGACGGTCGTGCCCGTGTCGCTCATGCCGACGATCACCAGCGTGTCGCCGTCGGCATAGAGCGTCGTGTTCCAGAGGCCGGTGAGCGGCAGCGTGCCGATCAGCGCCAGCGTCTGGCGGCCGACGACCTGGACCTCGCCCGCCCGCTGGACGTAGATGTGGTGGTCGCCGATCTTGACGGAGTCAGCCTCGTCGACGTTCTTCTCCTGGGTGTTGGTGAAGGTCTTGTTGTCGGCGGCGGCGCCCGAGCCCGACCCGGCGCTATTCGAGGCCGAGCCCATGGGATTCATCTGGGGCGGCATCGCGCCGGACTCGGCCGCCACGTCGTCGACGGGCGCCTCGGCGGCGCTCGCTTTCTTCGCGCTGCCTGCGAAGGAGGTGCTGCAGCCTTTCTTCGGCGCCGGCTGCGGCTGGCGATACACCCGGTCGGTGCCATTGCGCGGGTACGAGGGCTGTGGCTTGCCCTGCTTGTAATAGGTCTGATGGTATTGCCAGTCGGCCCGCAGATCGTCCTGGAGCGCCTGGCAGCTCGGATACGTCTCTATGGTCGGGACGAGCGGCGGAACCGCCTTCGCTTCCGCCGGGTTCGGCGCCATCCGGTCCAGGAGCGCCATCTGTACGGGAACCGGGTCCGGGGAGCAGTCCCCGCCGTCGTCGTGGAGGCCCGGGATGATCCCGCAAGCCCCGGTTGCCGCCGTCAAAACGCCAAGAATCGCCAACTTACGGTATACGCCCGTCATGTGTACCTCCCTGCTTACACATGGCTTTTCGGGAGGTGTGGGGCGAAGCCCAAGGGGCGGGGGCCGGTTTCCGTATACAGGCGTATCCAGCGGCTTTAGAGGAAGCGGTCCACCCCGTGCGGCGTGCCTTCGGTGCGCCCGGCCGGCGTGATCTCCATGAACTGCGCCTTGCGCTTCAGCTCGCGGATCTCCGTCGCGCCGCAGTACGTCATGCCGGAGCGGATGCCGCCCATGAGGTCGGCTAAGATGGCTTTCGCGGGGCCTTTGCACGGGACCTCGAGGGCGACGCCTTCGGCCGTCTTCCAGTCCTGCATCTGGCCGTGGAAAACATCAGATCTTCATGACTTCGGCTTCTTTTTTCGTGAGCCGCTCGTCGATCGCTTTGATGAAGCCGTCGGTCTGCTTTTGGACGTCGAGCTCGAGGCGCTTGAAGTCGTCCTCGGTGATGGCCTTGTCCTTGAGCTGCTTTTTCAGGGCCTCGTTGGCGTCGCGGCGGACGTTGCGGATGGCGACCTTGGCGTCTTCCGAGAGCTTCTTCAGGTTCTTGACGATGTCCTTACGGCGCTCTTCGGTGAGGGCCGGGATCGGGATGCGGACGACGTTGCCGTCGTTGGTCGGCTGGATCCCGAGGTCGGCGCGCTGGATGGCCTTCTCGATGTCCTGGATCAGCTTCTTCTCGTAAGGCGCGACGGTGATGGTGCGGGCGTCAGGCGTCGTCAGCGTGGCGACCTGGTTGAGCGGCGTCGGGGTGCCGTAGTAGTCGACCTTGACGTTGTCGAGGAGGGCGATGGACGCGCGGCCCGTGCGCACCTTGAGCAGGTCGCCTTCGAAGGTCTTGACCCGCTTGTCCATGTTCTGCTTGCAGCTATCGACGATTTCGTTGGCCATGATGTCTTGAGTCTCCACTAGCCGGGTTACCGGACGATCGTGCCGACACCTTCGTTCATGAGAGCATGACGCACCGACCCGGGCTCGGCAAGCTTGAATACCATGATCGGAAGGTTGGCTTCCATGCACATGGTGATCGCCGTCGCGTCCATGACGTCGAGCTTTTGCGCGATGACGTCGAGGTAAGTCAGGCGCGCATACTTCTTCGCGTCGCTGTGTTTGAACGGGTCCTTGTCGTAGATCCCGTCGACCTTGGTGGCCTTGAGGATGATCTCGGCCCCGACCTCCCGGGCCCGAAGGCTCGCCGCCGTGTCGGTGGTGAAGAGGGGATTGCCCGTGCCGCCCGCGAAGATCACGACGCGGCCGGCTTCCAGGTGCTTGATCGCTCGTCTGCGAATGTAGGGCTCGGCCAGCTCCGTCATCGTGATCGCCGTCAGGACGCGGGTCTGGACGTTGAACTTGGTCTCGAGCGTCGCCTGGAGCGCGAGCGCGTTGATGATCGTCGCGAGCATCCCCATGTAGTCGGCCGAGGCGCGCTCCATGCCCCATTGGGCGGCGGCCGAGCCGCGGAAGATGTTGCCGCCGCCGACGACGACCGACACCTTGCACCCCATCTCCTGGACCTGGGCGATTTCGCCGGCGACCATCCGCAGGGCGTCGCCGTCGATGTTGTGGCCCTGCTTGCCGCCCAACATTTCGCCGGAGAGCTTGAGCATCACGTGGCCGTACTTGCATTGGGTCATGGCGGGGGAATCCTTGAGCGCGATTGGGGGGAGGGTCTTAAAAAAAACCCCAAGCCAGAGGATTGGGGCTTTTTTCAGGTCGTCATCACTTCTTGAGTTGCGCCGCGACTTCTTCCGCGAAGTTTTCCTTTTTCTTCTCGATGCCCTCGCCGAGCTGGAAGCGCGCGAACGAGGTGATCTTCACGCCCTTCTTCGCGTTCTCGACGTGCTTCGAGACGGAGACGCTCGGGTCCTTGATGAAGGCCTGCTCGACGAAGCAGACCTCCTTGTAGAACTTGTTCATCTGGCCGACGAGGATCTTGTCGATCATCTCGGGCTTCTTGCCCTCTTCGAGGAGCTTCTTGCGGGCGATCTCTTTTTCCAGCTCGAGCTCGGTCGTGTCGACTTCCGAGTTGAGGAGGTAGCGCGGACCCGCGGCGGCGACGTGCATCGCCAGGTCTTTGCCGAGCTCTTCCACGTCGGCGCCCGTCGCGCCTTCGAGGGCCACGAGCGTGCCGATCTTGCCGCCCATGTGGGAGTAACCGGTGACGACGCCGTTCGAGGTCGAGACGACCTGGACGCGGCGGATCTGCATGTTCTCGCCGATCCGGGCGATGAGCCCGGCGAGGCGTTCCTTCACCGTTTCAGCGCCGAGTTTTTGGGTCTCGAGCTCGCTGATGTTGCTCGCCTTCGTCTTGAGGGCGAGCGCCGCGAGTTCGCGGGTGAACTTCTGGAAGTCTTCGTTCTTGCTGACGAAGTCGGTCTCGCAGTTGACCTCGACGAGGACGCCGGAGTCCTTCGACGGGGCGACGAACACCTCGACGATGCCTTCGGCCGTGACGCGGCCTTCCTTCTTCGCGGCGCGCGACATGCCGCGCTCACGCAGCCAGACGATCGACTTTTCCAAGTCGCCGGCGTTCTCTTCCAGCGCCTTCTTGCATTCCATCATGCCGACGCCGGTCTTTTCGCGGAGGTCCTTGACCATCCCTGCGCTGATCGCTGCCATATGCCGTGCTCCCCAAGCTTCGAGTTATTTGACTTCTTCGTCCGCGAGGCGCTTCGCCTTCTCGACGGCGACGGCATGGCCGGATTCGTCGAAGAACTTGCCGGACTCGGTGACTTCGTACTTGGCGCCGTCGTCCGATTTGTCGCGGGAGCGCATCTTGCC
>JAYVWD010000310.1:0-2378 GCA_043786345.1 Pseudomonadota bacterium | reverse complement strand
AAGGCTCTCGTAGCCAAAGGCGGCGCTGCCAGTGGCATCGGCGTCCAGGATGAAATTGCGGCGGCCCGGCGACAGCCCTTTCGGAAAGCGCCGCGTCAGTCCTTCATCAGGTCGTCTTCGGGGTCGACGTAGGCCTGCGCGGTGGCGTCGGTCGCGTCCGTCTCGATGACCGGCGCGGCGCCGTTCTTCGCCGCGGTCCAGGTGCGCCCGAGCGCGGTGCCGCCCTGCTTCGCGGCGAGGTCGCGGATGAAGTTGTAGATGAGTTGCGGGTCGTAGATCGTCCACGGGATCGTGTTCGGCTGGCCCGCTTTGACGTTGGTCGAGGCGTCCTGGTCGTCGGACCAGTGCGACAGCCAGTGCGAGCCTGGGCGCGTCGGGTCTTTCTGGACGAGCAGGTCGGTGTCTTTCGGCCAGGTGTCCTTGGTCTTCCACTGGTCGTCGTAACTGCGCAGGTTGGAGCCGTATTTGTAGATGCCGTCGCTGGCCGTGAAGGTGATGGTGTCGTTGATCACCTTCGAGACGCGCCCGATGCCGACGTCGAGGCTATGCGCCCACATCGGCGTGTAGAGCGAGCGGCGCAAGAGGCCGCCGACCTCGACGAAGGCGAGTCCGAACGAGGAGCAGCCGGCGCCCTCGAAGCGGCGCGGGCGGTACTGGCCGCCGTAGCGCTTGTCGGCGCCTTTGTCCTTGTACTCTTGGAGGAAGCCGGCGAGGTGCTTGCACATCTTGCCGGTGATCTTGAAGTTCATCTCGCCGACCATGCCGGATTTGTGGCGCAGGTCGAGGTCGGGCTGGACCTTGTCCGGGTCGTCGAGGAAGCCGGGGAACTCGCGGAACGAGGCGCCGACGCCCTCGATCGCCGTCGCGTACTCCGAGCCGCCGCCGGTCTGGCCGGTGGTGCGGATCTCGACGCCGTCGCACTTCATGCTCACCATGAGGTGGCCGACGGCGTGGGCGGCGCCGACGCGCTTCAGCTTGGAGTTGAAGATGCCCTTCACCTTGCCTTCCGCCGAGGTCAGCATGAGCTTGTTGGGCGTCGACCAGTCGAGGGTGACGGGCGGCGGGATCGCGATGATCGTCAGCACGCCGCCGGCGCCGTCGGACGCGGCATCGGCGGGCGCGGCCGGCCCCGAGGCGGCGTCGGCGGAGAACTCGGCGCCGGGCGCGTCGGCGTCCTTCACCGCGGCGCCGCCGGCGGTTTTGCAGGCGGCGAGGCCCAAGGGCAGTATGGCAAAAAGGGCGCGAAGGTGCAGGGACTTCATGGAATTGGCGTCTCCGGCAGGCGGGGAAAGGGCGATAATTTTCGGGGAATGCTCCGATTATAGCGCGATCGCCCGGCTACTGTCTGCCCGCCGGTCAGTCGTCGACCGCGTCCTGCCAGCCCGTGACGCTCTTGCCCGCGGCGGCGCCGGGGGTCGGGGCGAGGTCCGTACGACATGGCTTTGGACTTGGACGTGTTGAAACGTCAAGAGGCCCAGGATGACCGTCGTTCTCAGGATTGCGTTCTCCCTCCTTCGGGCTGACGTCGTCGGATCGACTCGTTCCGAGGCAGGGATACGCGGCGGTTCATCGTCGAGGTGAGCTCGGCCGTGATCAACTGGGTCCAGAGGGGCGGAAATACGGGGTTTATGATCACCGACAACGACGAACGCGCGTTCCCCGAGGCGACGGCGCGCTGCCTGTCGACCTACGGGGCCTTCAAACTGCTCGTCGGCTACTACCGCTGATCGAGGCCGGCCCCGCCAGGTTGGCGACCCTCCGGGGTTCCGTGCGCAGGCGGGCGATTTCGGTCCGGCCTTCTATGCGGGGACGTTCGGTGTACGTCTAGACGCGTCCACCGCCCCCCCCTTGAAAGGCTCCCCTTTTGCTGAAGCGCCGGCTCGTCCTCGTTCGCTTTCTTGATCGATTTGACCACGAAGAGGTTCATCGGCAAGTTGCCTTGGGACTCGCTGAGGACCAGCTTCGACTCGTAGTGGCCGACGAGCGTATAGGACTGCCCGTTTGAGGGTCTGGCTGGTGGCGGCCGCGCTCTGCGCCTCGACCCAAATCCTATGCGACTTCATCTATTTCAAAATCAGAAAACAGGATAACAGCGGGGCGCACGCGGAGCGCACGCGCCAAAACAATCGCTCTTTCGCTGCCAATTTTTCTCGAACCTGTTTCTAATGCTGATATATTGGATTGAAAAATACCTGTTAGGTCAGCCAATTGCCCTTGGCTAAGCCCTTGTAGTTCTCTCAAAGTGCGCAGCATTTCGTTCGGAGGCACTACCCTGTGCATTTTAGCTGGAACAAAGTCTTTGGGATTCAATGCGCGAGAAGATTCATCGCCGCCTGTAGTCGTGCGGCGTGACTTCAATGACGTAGAGCTGGAGTTCA
>JAYVWD010000309.1:0-6769 GCA_043786345.1 Pseudomonadota bacterium | reverse complement strand
GCGAGGAGCTCGGTGGAGTCGCCGGTGCGCTCGCCAGCGAGCATCACGTCGAGGTTCGGCCGGATGCCGCGCACGAGCGCGTCGTCGACCGTGGCCTGCCCGCGCAGGACCTCGACGAGCCCGACGCCCTGGCTCAGGCCCAGCTGCTCCGCCATGCGCGAGCCGAGGATGTCGGTGTCGAGGACGAGGGTGCGGCGGCCTGAAAGAGCGATCGAGGCCGCGAGGTTGGCGCTGATAAACGTCTTGCCTTCGCCGGGGGCGGCGCTGTGGATCGAGACGACGCGCGTGGTGGACGGCTTGCCGCGCGAGCCTTCGACCAGGTGGGTGCGCAGGTACTTGAAGGCGATCGAGTTGGCGAGGATCGCCTCCTCGGCCCGCCGCGCGGCCACCGAGTCCCGACCTTTCCGCTTCGCGATGACGCGGGTCAAAAAGCCGAGTTTGATCTCGGGCACGGTGCCCAGAACGGGGAAGCCGAAGAGCTGCAGGTCTTTGACGTTGGTAACCCGGGGGTTGCGGCGCTCGAGGAAGACCGCGGCGCCCGTGCCGAGCATCGAGGCGATGAGCGCGCCGAAAAGCACGGTGCTCCGGGCGTTCGGCGTGCGCCGGACGCCGCCGTCGTAGGCGCGCTCCGTGATGCGCATCTTGTTCTGGACCGCGATCCGTTGGAAGTCGAACTGATAGCCCTGGCGGTTCAGCTCTGCGATGAGCTCGTATTGGATCTGGACCTGGCGGAGCAACTCGGAATATCGCTGCCGGCGCTGCGGCAGGTTTTGCTCGGAGTCGAGCGCGCGCGTGCGGGCGGTCGACGTCGCCTCGACCTCGGTCTCGAGCCGGACGTTTTCCTGCGACAGGCGCTGGATCCCGTCCTCGGCGGCGCGGACGTTGCCCGGAAGGTTTTCGTCCTTCCCGCTCTTCTGCTTCCGCGCGAGCAGGGCCTCGATGCGGGCGTTGGTCGCGGTCAGCTCCTCCGCGATCTCCTGGACGTCGAGCGACGCCTCGTCGATCCCCTGCAGGAGCAAATTCTTGCGGCGGAACGCCAGCGCCTCGCTCTGCGAGCGGAGCGCCTTGATCTCGTCGGTCAGGGACCCGCCCTGCAGCTGGGCCTTGAGGAGCTTCGCGTCCTCGTCGTTCTTGATGCGGGTGAGCTGCTTGATCTGGAGCTTGTTCGCCTGGATCCGGATGCGCGCGTGCTCGATCTCCTTTTGGAGCTCGATCGAGGCGAGCGGCTGGTTAATCTGGCCCCATTCGGTGCGGTTGTCGTTGCTGTTCACGTCGCGGATCTGCGAGTTGAGGTCGTCGAGGTTCACCTTGATGACCCCGATCCGCTCGTCGATATAGGCGCGCGCCTGGTCGAACTCCCGGAGCTCGCGCTTGATCGCGAACTTCACCGCGGCGTCGGCCATGATGTTCGCGAGGATCACCGAGACGTTCCGGTCGCGCAACGTCGCCGAGATCCCGATCCCGGATTGCCCGTCCCGGTAAATGGTGACCGCGGACATGAGCAGGCTCGCGAGGTCAGGCGCCGACTCGGAGGCGTCGTACGCCAGGGGGATCGCGAGCTTTAGGCGCTCGAGGTAGCCCTGCAGCCGCGGCGAGCGACGGAGCCGCAGGGAATGTAGGATTTCGCCGTAGTGGCTGTGTTCGCGCACGGTCGACGCGGTCTCTTCGTAAAAATCGCGCGACACGAGGTGGCCGATCAGCTTGTCGCGGTAGGCGTCTTCCTGTCCGAAGCGCATTCCGGAATTGCCGCCGCTGATCCGGGTTGTGACGGCCTCCAGCGTGCTGCTCGAGGCGCGGGACACCTGGAGGAGGGCTTGGGCGATGTACACGGTGTTTTCGAGGATCGAGACCAGGGCAAAGGCCCCGCCGATCGCGATGGAGGCCACGATCAAGAGCTTGAAGCGCAGCACGGCGCGGAGGACGTGATTCGCCGAAGTGCTGAACGAATGGTCTTCGCCATCGCCACGGTCGCCGCTTTTTGTCGAATTGCCCGCCAAGACTTTGATCCTCCGTCCCCCGTCTCGGCGCTCAAGGGCGGCGACTTTAGACCTAGGTGTCTGAGGATGCTGGGAAATATTTGCCGGGTGCGGGCGCAAAGTGCTGGCCGACGAACCGGAAGACCGCGTGGAAGACCAGCATGCAAGGGAAAATGCGGGTTACGGCGAACACCTGCGCGAGGCTCGACGTGTCCGATACCTGGTGCAGCCACGCCAGACTGACGACGACGCCCCAGACGTTGCCGCTTGTCGCCGGGGCGATGAACGTCGCCCCGTATGAATACGCGACGAACGCGAAGAACGTCACGAGCAGAAGCTCGGCCCCCGTGAGGGACGCCGCGTTCTCGCTGAACGGTCCGAAGGAAATGCCCGTCGAGAGGTCGTCGTCCTGTAGCACCCCGGCGAAGTGTCCCAAGCGGTTCGACAGGTTTTCCGGCATCGGCGCACCGGTGAATTCCCGCGGCAAAAGCTGGATCGTTTCCCAATACCGGTCCCAGCCGATTGGCCCCCGCTCCTCGACCGCCTGGCCGAGGCGCCCGGCCATCGGCAGCAGGATCACCCGCTCGAGCGCGTGGGCATCGAAGCCGAAATAGACGTGGTTTACCGACTCTTCCACGCTTTGCGCCTCGAGACTCGCGCGCAGGTTGCCATTGAGCAGCAGGTCCGGCGCTGCGTCGCCTCCGAGGATCACGGGGCCGAACAGGTTGGCGGCCGTGGTCAGGCGCTCGACCGTGCTCTCGCCCCCGGCAAAGGATTCCCGCATCTGGACGAGCGGATAAATGACGAAGTTGGCGACGAGGGCGATGCCAAAGAAGGACGCGTAGTGCGAGCGCCGAAAGCGGAAGCCGAAGGCGACGGCGGTGATCGCCCAGGCGAGCATGGCCTCCACCATGGCCTGCTTCGAGCCTAAGCTCAGGTTGCGCACGATGATCACGACCATGGTCCCGGCCGTCGCCAGGTCCATTGAGCGGCGCCGCCCGCTGCGGATCAGGCAGCACGCAGTGGCCGCGGAGATCGCGGAGGCCGGGGCGAAAGTGAAGTAACCGAGCATTTTTATAAGCGCGAAAGGCAGCCCCAAGTCCCAGGAAAAGCAGGTCAAGACCCAGACGGCGAAGCTATAGATCCAGAGGAGCCTGAGCTGGGGCGACGTCACGGGAACTACGGTCGCGCCGGGCAACCGCGGGAGGCGCTCGACGAAAAGCGCCGCGACCGCCAGGACCACCATGCCGACCGCGTTTACGAACATCGTCTCAATCGGGTCGGCGAGGCCGATTTGCGCCGACTCGCCCAGGCAGATCTTGACGATGTGCGCCAGGAACGGCCCTTTTATCGCGATCACCACGATGGCGAGGCCGCCCGCGGTTTCGAAGCCGCGGAGCGCGTTGAACGCGGTGGCGGCGGCGAGGCCGTAGAGGAGGTTATAGCCGGCGTAGGTCGCCGTCGTCCCGAGCGCCAGCTGCGTGAAAAATAGGGCGAGCGTCACGGTGAAGGCGACGGGCCAAGAGATGGACGTGATCAATCGCGTCGGCACAGTCATCGCGTCAGCCCGCGGCCGGGACCGCGGCGGCGCGCCGGCTATAGACCGTCGAGCCGATGATCACGTGGTCCATCGCGGTGCGGGCGAAGCAGTCGAGCGCCTCCTTCGGCGCGCAGACGATCGGCTCGTTGTCGTTGAACGAGGTGTTGACGACCATCGGGACGCCGGTGAGCGCGTGGAAGGCCGCCACGACGCCGTGCAGGAACGGCTGGGCCTCGCGCTCGACCGACTGGATCCGGCAGCTGCCGTCGGCGTGGACGACGGCCGGGATGCGGTCTTTGTGGGCCGCTTTCACGGGGAAAACCGCCTCCATCGCGGGGCTGAAGAAGCCGTCGTCGAACCACGCGGCCTGCTCCTCCCAGAGCACCGCCGCCGCGAACGGCCGGAACGATTCGCGGTGCTTCACGCGGGCGTTGAGCCGGTCGCGCATGTCGGCGCCGCGCGGGTCGCAGAGGATCGAGCGGCTGCCGAGCGCGCGCGGGCCGAACTCCATGCGGCCGTGCATGAGCCCGACGATCTTGCCGGCGGCGAGCTCCGCGGCGATCCAGCCCTGCAGCGCGGCGTCGTCGGTCCAGACGTTCCGGGCGAACTGCGCGCTCTCCGGCGCCTCGCTGCCGTGCGACGGCCCGAGGAGCGCCCAATGCCGCTCCTGGCACCGGACCGGGCCGCGCGCCGCGGCGACGGCGGCGCCGACCGAAAGGCCGGCGTCGTGGCTGGCGGGCGCGACGAGCAACTGCTCGAAGGCGTGGCGGGACTTGAGCTTGCCGACCCAGACGCTGTTGTGGGCGCACCCGCCCGCGAGCCCGAGGATCGGGTGGCCGACCCGGCGCCGCGCCTCGAGCACCAGGTGGTCCGCGACCTCTTCGAAGCGCGCCTGGAGCGAGGCGGCGAGGTCGCGATGCGCGTCCTCGAGCGGCGCGCCCGGCGCGCGCGCCGGCAGGCCGATCAGGCGCGTCAGCACCTCCACGTCGTAAAAGGGCGCGAGGGTCGGCCGGTCGTTCACGATCTCGAGCCTGATCCCGCGGCTCCGGATCGGGAAGACCTTGGGATCGAGCGTGAGCGCGAAGCCGGGGCCGACGCGTACGGCCTGGCGCAAGGCCTCGAGGTACCGCGGCGTGCCGAAGCTCGAGAGGCCCATGACCTTGAACTCGTCGCCGAAGCCGAGGAAGCCGAGGTGCTGGCTGAGGCTCGTATAGAAGTAGCCGAGCGAATCGGGGTAGAAGACGCGGCCGGCGATCTCGATGTCGCCTTCGGACGCGGCGCCGTAGGCGGCCGACACGAAGTCGCCCATGCCGTCGATGGTGACCAGAGTCATCGGCGCGGTGCCGGCGAGCGGGCGGACGCTGTGCATGTGCGCTAGGTGGTGCTCGACCCGCTCGACGCGGGCGCCGCCGAGGCCGGCCTTTTCGAGCTCGGTCCCGAGCGCCGCGAGGCCGCCGCTCCGGCTCACGAGGCGCCGCAAGAGCGCGCGCGGGGTCCCGAGCGAGTGCAAGAGTTTCCGCCCGAGGTGCGCCGTCACGACGCCCGGCAAGGCGACGATGCCCACGTCTTTGGGCGTGAGCCCCGCGTGCGCGAGGCAATACGCGATGGCGCCGGCCGGAAACGCGGCGGTGTGCTTCAAGCGCGAAAAACGCTCCTCCTCCACGGCGGCCACGAGCTGGTCGCCCACGATGAGCGCCGCGGACGAGTCGCCGTGAAAGCAGCTGATGCCGAGGATGACGTCTGACGCTTTGGGTGCCATGATGCGATTGTATCACTTTCGCCCCCGCGGGCGGCGTCGCCTACCTTTGGCGATCGCCTAAATTCAGGGATTCCCGTCATGGTTCCGGCGGTTCGGCGCAAAGTCGCGGTGATTTATTCGCATCCGATCCAATACGCCGCGCCGCTCCTCCGGGCGCTGGCGGGGGAGACGGACCTCCAGTGCTTCTTCTGCTCCGAAGGGACCGGCGGACAGGGCAGCGGCTACGGCGTCGACATCAAATGGGACCTCCCGCTGACCGAGGGCTATCCGCACCGGACCCTGCGCAACATCGGGCAAGAGCTCGGATTAATGGGTTTTTTTGCCAATTTTAACCCGGGCATCGTGCCGGCGCTGTGGCACGGTCGCTACGATGCCGTCATGATCAGCGGTTACTACTCGGCGACCGCGATCCTCGGCATGCTCGCGGCTCGCGCCCGCGGCACCAAGGTGCTGCTCCGCGGCGACTCGAACGAGGACAAGGCCCGGGCGCCGTGGAAGCGCCTGCTCAAGGCCGCGATCCTGCGCACGATCTTCCGGCTCGTGGACGGCTTCCTCGTCGTCGGCCGGAAGAACCAGCAGTACTACGAGCGCTACGGCGTCGCCGCCCGGCGGTGCCATTCGATGATCTTCTCGGTCGAGAACGCGCGCTTCGCGGCGCAGGCGCGCGCGCTCGCGCCCGAACGCGCGGCGCTCCGGCGCGCCTTTTCCCTCGAGGACGGCGAGACCGCCTTCGTGTTCGCCGGCCGCTTCGCCGAGGATAAAGGCCTCGCGCCGTTCCTCGAGGCCTTCGCCCGGGTCGCCGCGCATGCCCGCGTCAAGCTCGTCCTCGTCGGCGACGGCGCGCTCAAGGGCGCGCTCGAGGCGCAGGCCACGCGCCTCGGCTGCCGGGACCGCGTGCTCTTCGCCGGCTTCCTCAACCAGACCGAGATCGGCCGCGCCTACGCCGCCTGCGACGTCCTGATTTTGCCTTCCGCCTTCGAGCCTTGGGGGCTCGTCGCGAACGAGGCCATGAACTTCGATCTGCCCTGCGTCGCCAGCGACCGGGTCGGCTGCGCGCACGACCTCGTCGTCGACGGCGTCAACGGCCTCGTCGTACCGTTCGGGGACCTCGCGGGCTGGGAGCGCGCCCTGACGCGCTTCGCGACCGACGCGGCCTTTCTCGCCGAGCAGCGCGCCGGCGCGGCCCGCGTGATCGGGCAGTGGACCATCGCGCGCACGGTCGCGGGCTTCCTCGCCGCGCTCGATCAGCTCGCCGGCCCGCGCGCCAGCAGCTCGCGGTAAAGCAGCTCGTACGCATCGGTGATGACGCCGGCGCCGAAGCGCGCCCGCGCCGCCGCATAGCAGGTGGCGCGCGAAAGGCGCGTCACGGCGTCGACCTTCGCGGCCATGTCGTCCGCGTCCGTCGCCAACATCCCGGTGACGCCCTCGTCGACGACCTCGGGCGTCGAGCCCCGGCGGATGGCGAGGACGGGCGTGCCGCAGGCCATCGCCTCG
>JAYVWD010000308.1:0-1562 GCA_043786345.1 Pseudomonadota bacterium | reverse complement strand
CCGAATCAAGGGCCGCCCGGCGCGTCTCGCCGGGATTTTATCTTTGTCATATCAGCCCGGCTGGACGGCCGGGGCGGCGGGACCATGCCGCCCGGGTCGACCAAGCTCACGGACGAGCAGAAGGCGCAGGTGCGGGCTTACCTGCAGAGCATCATCATCCCTTAGTCCTTCTTGTACTCGTTGAGCCCGAGGCGGCGGCGCGCTTCCGCGACGGTGAGCTTCTCGTCTTTCCTGTCGTCCCGGCCACCCGGGGCGGAGCCGGAGCCGGAGGAGCTGGAGTCGGAGCCGCTGCCGCTTCCGACGAACTTGTCCTTGTCGTCCCGGAACAGGATGTTGAAGGTCGTCAGGCTGCCGTAACACTTGGTCACGTAAGCCTGAAAGGTCGTCTTGTCCTCGGACGGCAGCGTCTCGTGGTTGTTGATCTTCTGCTCCAGCACCCGCAGCGACTCGCGCAGCCCCATCAGCTTCTTGAAGAAGATCTCGAGCGGGATTTCCTTCGGCTGGGTGTCGTTGTCGGGGCGCAGGATCATGACGCCGCCGGCCCAGCGCTTGGAGAGCGGCACCGGCCGCGGCGAAAATTCCTCGTCGATGAGGTCGATCATGAAGCGCTTGAGCTCGTTCGCATCCACGCGGAGTCTCCGTTGTTTTCACCGAGCATACCAGGCGCCGGCACTCATTGAAACCCGACGGGAACGGGCGGGACGCAAGGCTCCTCGAGGCTCGTCACCTCGTCGGGCGTGAGCGCGAGGGCGAGACGACTTCGATGCCCTCGGCCATCCACCGGACGGCGCGGCGCCCGCGCGGAGGGGGCTGCTGTCCGCGCCGAAGAACGTCCTGCCGCCCATCGTCGAGCGGCATCCGGTGAAGACGCTGGCGAGCGCCGAGGCGAAGCGCCTCCGCGACGACGTCTACCGCGCCGTGCACGAAGGGGGCGTGATGGAGCTGGCGTCCTGCGGAACGGTTCCTGGCGCGGGCCCCCGATCCCGGTACATCACGTACAAAATCCAACAGCCGAGCGCGGCCGCCAGATGTTTGAGCGCGTGGCCGGCGACCAGCCCCCCGGTCCACTGGAAGACGACGCCGTCAAAGACCTCCAGGGCTTTGGCGGACCCATAGGCGAGCAACGCATATATCAGGTAGGCGCCGTGGGAAAAGCGCGCCGAATAGAGCGCCATGATCAGCGGAATCGTCAGCAGCGGGAAGAATTGGACGAGGATGTAGAGGCGCAGGTCGCCGGTGCCGGCGCGCTCGCTCGCGTGCCAATAGAGGACGCTCGCGATCCCGAGGCCGATCAGGGGCCAGAGCAGGTAGCGGTAGGCGTGCGCGCTGATGCGCTCGCCGATGATCCCCGCGAACAGCGCCATGAAGCCGAGCGCCATCGGCAGGCGGTCCCAGACGAGCGTGTCGTTCGACGGGTCCAGGTGGTACCAGGCTGAGCCGAAGGCGGTGAGGGCGATGCCGAGGAAAAGGCCGAGCCAGGCGCCGTTGCCGGGGATCTTCCGGCGACCCCAGGCGCAGCGCAGGCCCAAGGCGCCGACGAGCAGAAAGGGGAGGTTGCTGAG
>JAYVWD010000307.1:0-3260 GCA_043786345.1 Pseudomonadota bacterium | reverse complement strand
AGGCGCTCAAGAGTGGCCTCGAGCAGGAGGGCTTCGAGGCCGTCGTCGCCTATAGCGGTGAGGAAGGTTTCTTCGCGTTGAGCGAGACCTCTTTTGATTTGCTCCTTCTGGACTGGATGCTTCCTGGGCGCAGTGGAATCGAGATCCTGAAAACCCTCCGTAAACGCGGCGATCAGACCAAAGTCCTCATCCTGACCGCGCGTGACGGCATCGAGGACCGGGTCCTGGGCTTGGACAGCGGCGCCGACGATTACCTCGTCAAGCCGTTCGCCTTTCCCGAGCTCCTCGCGCGCATCCGTGCGCTGCTGCGGCGCGCCCGCGGCGACGAGGCGACCAAATTCAAGTGCGCCGACCTCGAGGTCGATCTGCTGACTCGGAACGTGCTGCGTGCGGGCAAGCCGGTCGAGCTGACCGTGCGCGAGTTCGAGCTCCTGATCTATCTCCTCAAGAACCACGGCCACGTCGTCTCGCGCGAAATGATCGCGAAAGAGGTCTGGCATGAGCCGAACCGCGCGACGCCCCTCGACAATGTCATCGACGTGCACGTGACGCGCCTGCGCCGCAAGATCGACGACGCCAGCGAGCGCAAGCTCCTCAAGACGGTGCGCGGCGTCGGCTTCATCATGGAATGAAACGCGTCGCCCTGGCGCGTGCCTTGGCGCGCGGACGCCCCGATCCTGACGTTTTCTTCAGTGAGTCTTCAGTCCCCGATTCCGCCGGCCGTCGATACGCTCGTGGGAGTCGGACACGAAATCGGAACCCTCACTCACTGGAGAATTCATCATGTTTTTCCGTACCACCGCCGTTCGCACCTTCGGAGCCGCGCTCGTTTTCGCTGCCTGCGGCTTTGCTTGGAGCGGCGCCGCCTACCCGGGCACGGGCGACGAGGAGCTCCTCGGCCATCTCAAGGAGAGCCGCCACACCCTCGTCGAGGGCATCCTTGCCGCCGAAGCGCAGGACGGCCCGGCGATTTCGGCGAAGCTCGAGTTCGAGGACGGCAAGCTGAACCTGAGCGTCTACACCGCGAAGGACGGGCTCGGCGTCGAGGCCGAGACCAACGCCCTGATCGAGCTCAACGGCGAGGCCACGAACGCAGCCTGGGCCCCGGGCCGCGAGGTCTTCGCCGACAAGGAGCACGTCGCGCGCGCCGCCATGCACCTTACACTCCTCCAGGTCGGTACCGTCGACCTCAAAGCAGCGATCCAGAAGGCCCTCGCCAAGGTTCCGGGCATCGTCTACTCGGCGATCCCGACGGTCGTCGCCGGCAGGCCAGCGTGCGTCGTCAAGATCGCGCGGGCCGATGCCGACGGCGACGAGCTCGAAAGCGTCGAAGTCGTCGTGCCCCTGCGCGACTGAACGGTCATCCCGGCTACGAAGAGAAGCGGCGGCACCCACCTGGGCGCCGCCGCTTCTTTCACATCTTGGCCGGTTCCCAGGTGTGCGTCTCGCCCTGGTGGCCCTTGCACCACGAATAGAGCGCGTCGTAGATCACCATGCCCTGCTTCAGCATTTCGTGGTCGTTCGGATAATTATGGCTGAGGCCGAGCGTCACGGCGAGGAGCCCCGCGCACTCCGGCGCCAGGTCGTGCCGGTCGGTGTCGGCGCCGCGCACGATGACCGCGAGCTTTTGGAGCGCCGGATCCTTGAGCTCGTACTTCTTGAGGAAGGTGTCGAAGCTGCAGAGTTCGCCGTCGTGGGTGAGTTCCACACCCGGGACGTCGTAGGGGGTTGCCCCCGTCTCTAGCGCGGTCGACTTGACCTTGTCTTTCGGGACGTAAAGAAATTCGGCCTTTTCATCGATGAACCGGGCGATGAGCCACGGGCAGGCGATGCGGTCGATCTTCGGACGTTCCCTGGTGATCCATTTCATGCGGGGCTCCTCGATGTGTCAAGAGATCGGGCAGCAGCATAGGATACCGGTGCTTCCCCGTATCCTGAATTTTTTCTCAGGGAGCGCGAAGGGCTTTGCCCTTGTGGTCGATATAGACCCGTTGCTCGCCTGGCTTCACCGGGGCAAAGCCGCCAGGGAACGGGCCCGCGTCCTCGTAGACGGGCGCAAGCGCGACGGCGCCTCCGGTATCGGCGTATCCATAGCGTTCGACGGGACTGCCCGGGGCCGCCACCGTGATGAAAGGGGCAAGTCCCTCGGAAAAAGGTCCGACGAAGTGGCTATATTGAGTCGGGTGTTTCACGACGAGCACGCCGTCATGGAGCTTGCCCGTCGTCACGACCTGCTGGTGATCGAGGACTGCTGCGACGCGCTCGGCAGCACTTATGACGGCAAGGCCGTCGGCTCCTTCGGCGCGATGTCGACGATGTCGTTTTACGCCGCACATCACATGACGATGGGCGAAGGCGGCTTCGTCGCCTGCGAGACCGAGGAGTTGGCCAACATCGTCCGCTCGATCCGGGACTGGGGCCGCGACTGCTATTGCGCCGGCAAGGCCAGCCTTTGCAAGAATGGGACCTGTGGCCGTCGCTTCGGCAAATGGCTCGAGGGCTGCGACGAGGTCATGGACCACAAGTACATCTACTCGGAGATCGGGTACAACTTGAAGCCGCTCGAAATGCAGTGCGCGATGGGCCTCGCGCAGATCGAGCGCATTCCGGACTTCGTCCGCCGCCGCAAAGCGAATTTCGGTCGCCTCGACGCCCTTTTCCGCGGCTACGAAGGCCTCTTTCACCTGCCGCAGGCGCTGCCGCTCGCCGATCCGTCGTGGTTCGCCTATCCGCTCACCGTGCGTAAAGACGCCGGATTCAAGCGCCAAGACATCGTTCACTTCCTCGAAGACCGCAAGATTCAGACGCGCAACCTCTTTGCGGGGAACCTCTTGCGCCATCCGGCTTATCGCGATATCGAGCATCGCGTCGTCGACAAGGCCGAGGTGGCTGACTTGGTCCTGACCAACACCTTCTTCCTCGGCGTCTATCCGGGCCTGACAGAAGAAATGCTCGTCTACATGGTGGACTCGTGCCGCGAGTTCCTCGAAGGATGCCGCGTCAAGCGCGTCCCCGCCGTCGCCACCCCGCAAACCTTCACATTTTCGCCCGAAAAGAGGAGCCCGATATGCGCGTCTTGTTGATCACGCCTCCGGGCTCCGGGCAAATCATTCCGTTCAAAGCTCTGGGGACCGAGCTCGCCGAACGCGGCCACGAGGTGACTTGGTCGGTCTCGGCTGCGGCGGTGCCGCGCATCCGCGCCGCCGGCTTCGACGCGGTCGCTGCCGGTCCGGCCGATCTCGACTTCGAAAATCGTGAAA
>JAYVWD010000306.1:0-2629 GCA_043786345.1 Pseudomonadota bacterium | reverse complement strand
CTCTCGCAGGCGTCGAAGGCGGCGACCTGGAAGCGCTCGGCGGGCGCGGAGATCGGCTGCATTCCGGTCGGCTTCGGCGCGTCGTCGGCGAGCGCCAGCAGGTCCTCGGTGCCCGTCAGGTAGAGGTAAGGGATGGCCGCCACGAATCCGGCGGCGATCCCGACGGAGTACGGCAGGAGCACGATGGCCTTCTCGACGCGGGCGCGTCCCGTGACGACCTCCCGCACGTCGAGCGAGAGCGAGATCTTCGCCGTCCTGTCCTGCAGCCTGACATCGCACGACTGCGAGAGCGCGTTCGGGGCGACGTTACAGGCGGCGACTTCGGCCTTCCCGCCCAGCACCGACGGCGCGGGCCATGACACGGCGACGCCGGTCGCGACGGACGTCGCGAGCACCTCCATGCCGCCGGGGGTGATCACGGCGGCGCGGCAGAGGATGCGGTGCAACTCGCCGTCGACCGGCACGAAGTCGCAGCGGATCCGCGCGTTGTCGACGTCGAGTTGGGTCAGGTTGATGCCCGTGATCATCGCCGGGGGCTCGCCGGCGACGAAGTCGTCGCCCGGCTTCGCCGCCTCGCCGGAGTTCGTTTCGGGCGCGGCCGGAGCCGGGGGGCCGACCTCCGTTGGCGGCGTGGCGCCCGAACGCTGCGCCCCGGAGGGGCCGTCGCGCTTGCAGGACTGGGTGACCGTCAGCAGGGTCGCGGCCAGAAATGTGAGGTAAGCCAAACTCATCAAAGGACTTTTCGGTTCCTTTGGGGGCCACCATGAGGGGGACCGGAAGCGCCAATAAAACTCAGTATTTTTAGCGAGATACGGTGATGTTCCGGCACGGGGTTCACTTGGTTCCGGGAGACGACCGGGGCGGGCAGGGGTCGACCCCCGTCTTGAAGTTGTCGAAGGCGAAGCCGAAATAGCTGATCCTTTTATGCCCGCCGGCCTCGGCGCCGCTGCGAAAGGAACCGGACGCGTTTTCGTGGGGGGAAGTCATGAAGATACCCTTTCGAAAGTCGAGGAAAAAAAGGACGCGCCGGTCGATGGTAGGCGACCGCCGCGTCGGAGTCTTCGGGACCGGGGGCTTCGCTCAGGGCGTCTTGGCGGGCGCCGGCGCGTCCAGCTTGGCGCCGGCCTGAGCCTTGACGTAGCCGCAGTTCACGGGCTCGGGAATGACCTGGCCAGGAGGCAGGGGCTGGCAGTCCGGAGCGGACGGACCGGTACCCGTCGCGGTCTTCGCCGTCGCTGCGTCCTCGTCGTCCTCGACGGAAACGGTCGCGGCCGGCTCGGCTTTTTTGTCGCACGCGGCGTACAACCGGATCGAGGCCGTGTCGTGCTTCTTGACCGACTTGTGCTTTTTCACGGTCTTCCACTCGAGCTCGAGCTCGTCGAGGACGAAGTCGCTGGTCGGCAGATCTTTCGCGAGCATCTTGATGGTCTTGGTCGCCAACCGCTTCCTGCCGCTGCCGTTGCTCACGTCGATGTCGATCGTGACCTCGCCTTCGTAGGGGACCAGCACGCCGTAGCCGTCGCCCTTCGTCACCGTCTTGAAGTCGAACGCGACGCTCTTCGGGCTTTCAAGGGTGATCCGGTCGCCGCGCTTGGGGACTTTACGCGGCTCCATGCGTTGGCCCCAGGCGTTCTTCACGGCGATCGAGTCCGTAATGCGCACCGTCCACTTGCGCAACCTGTGCGGGCTGTTGACCTCGAGCTCGATCTTGCAGGAGCCGGCCTCGAGCTTGCTCTCCGTGCCGACGTCGACCGACTCGAGGTGGCCCTGGCTCTGGCGGCCGCACCCTTGGGAAAGGGTGGCGATCAGGAGGGAGGTGACTTTGAAGTTGCGCATGGTTCATCCTCTTTTGATTGAAGGGGCATTCCGGCGTTCGCTAAGTGCATCCGTCTTGTGAACGGGGTAAGGCAGGATTGATGCCAACGGCCGGGCGCGGAAAAAAGGCTGTAAATGCGCATATTCCCGCCCACGCGACCGTTCGGGCACGCGGCCGTGCCCGCGCCGGCGGTCCGGCGATTCGGCGCGGAAATCGCGGTGTTGACGCGCACGCCGCCGGCTTCTTCCGGCCTTGGACGTCGGGCCACGGAACCGCCGCGGCCGGCGCGCGGGCGAAACCGCTAAAAGGCCTCGTCAAATCCGGCGCCGACCGCGCCCGCGTCGCCCCCGAGGCGCCAGAGCGCGCGACGACCGCCCGCATCCTGAACGAAAGGTCAGGCCGCGCCCCGGCCGTTCCCGGAAAGAAGCCAGCCCCGACCCTCGAAGTCGCCCATGAACCCGAGCGCGTCCTGGCGGCGGCCGCCCGAGGCTTTGAGCGAGAGGCCGCGGTATTCGCTGAGCGCCAGCTCCGCGAGGGGATAGGCCTGGTTGCGGGCGAGCCAGCGGGCGATCGCGGCCAGCACGAGGAGCTCGTGCTCCAGGCTCGGCAACGCCGCGGCCTCGCTCAACGTCGCGCCGATGCGCTCGAGCCGGACGCCCATGGGGACCGCGGGGTCGCCGGCGAACTCCAGCGCCAGCGCCGCGCGGTACAACGTCGGGTGCCGCGACAGCTCCAGTTCCTTATACCGGCTTAGGCGCCGCATCGAGCGCAGGTCGCCGAGCCAGCGCCTGGAAGGCGCCGCCATCGCCGCCA
>JAYVWD010000305.1:0-4828 GCA_043786345.1 Pseudomonadota bacterium | reverse complement strand
TCGAGGAGGACCAGGAGGTCGTCGTCGAGGTCGGCAGCAGCACCGACCGCTTCGTCGTGTCGGGCACCCTCCAGAAGCTCAACCCGGTGAAGCAGACGGTCGTCCTCGAGCTCGAGCCGGGCGACCCGCGGTTCGCCAAAAAACAGTCGATCCTCTTCCTGTCGGTCTTCTGGAACCCGGCGCTCGCCCCCGAGATCGAGAGCGTCGGCCAGTACCACCAGTACCCGCGCCCCTTCGCCGAAGCCGGCGCCGGGTACTTCTTTGAAGAACTCGGCAGCAAAGTCGACGCGGCCGGCGAAAAAGACAAATTCGTCTACGCGGGCACCCGCTTCACGGCCTTGGGCTACATGGTCTTCATCCCCAGGTGGTTCGGGGCGACCTTTGGCTTCGAGCGGATCGATGCGCTGCAGACGGCGGCATACACGGTCAGCGATCACACCGACGAGCTGTCGAGCGCCACCTCGGTGACGGTCCTCAAGCCCGCCGGCTGGGTCGGCCTGCCGGACGATTACCGGCTCGGGATCGAGTACGACGTCTCGTTGATCCATGAGGCGCGCGGCTCGGGCAGCTCCCAGATCGGCTTCGACTACACCCTGGCGCAGCCCTATTTCAGCGTGGTCCATGCCGCGCCGGACTTCGAGTACGGCTTCGGCTACAAATTCAGGGACCAGGCCACGGCCGCTGACACGTTTACCGCCGGCACCCTCTCGTTCAAGGTCGAAAGCGTCCGGAAGGCCCCGCAGGAGCTCCTCGGCTTCTTCCGCAGCGTGTCGTCGCCGGTGTTCGTCTGGGGCCTGAGCGGCGGCGCCGTGATCGCCGAGCGCAGCAACGGTCCGAACGCGCCGCTCGACCGCAAATTCGAGATCCAGGAGACGCTGCGCCTGCGCACGACGTTCGAGAATCGCCTCGGCGACGGCTCGAAGCTCGACTGGGGCCTTTTTTACGCCGGCGCGAAGACCCCGGCGAACGGCGCCCCGGAGCGCGGCGTCAACGGCGGCGGCCTGCAGCTCACCTACCAGACGCTGTTCGGCGGGGGAATCCTCGTCGGCGGCACGCTCGAGCTGTTCGGCGGCCTGATCAGGACGCGCGACCGCGTGCAGGATACGGCCGGCCGGGACGTCGGGACCGTCGGGCGGCAGACGGCGGGCGGCGCGGCGACCGCGCTGCTGTTTGCGCGCATGGACTTCGACTTCGGCCTCGGCAAGTCGGGGCGGCGGCGCTGATGCGGTGCCTGGTCCTGGCGATTCTTTTCTTTTTGATCAATGGGTTGCAGGCCTCGGCCGCGCCCATCGAGCTGCGGCCCGACGGCTACGAGTTCACCAGCAAGGACGTTTTCACTTACGCCGTCGAGGGCGACCTGCCGCTCGGGCTGGTGGACGCGCTGCACCTCGACTTCAGCCGGACGGCCGCGGCGCGCACGGAGCTGCCGACCGCCGGCAAGCCCGTGTGGATGCGCCTTCCGCTCGCGAGCCGGAGCCCCACCGTGCGCGACTGGGTCGTGTGGTTCTTCGACAGCCCCAACCACGAGCGCGTCGAGTTCTACCTCGTGGAAAGCGGCACCGAGCACGTCCTGGCGCAAGGCGCGAGCGGCGTGCTGGTGCCGCGGGCGCAGCGCACCTTAAAGAAGCGCGAGCAGGGCCTGGCCTTCAGCCTCGCCCCGGGCCAGGCCGCGGACCTGCTGATCCGCATCGAGTCCTCGCACGGGGTGCGGAATGACCTGAGGATCCGCTCGGCCGCGACCTTCGCCGAGGCCGAGGACCTGCAGCTGGCGTTCTTCGGGTTCTACTTCGGGTTCATGCTGTTCATCGTGCTGTCGAGCACGCTGTTCAGCGTCGGGGCGCGCGACGGCGCCTTTCTGTGCTATGCCGTGCACAGCGCGATTTTAGGCGTCAACTCCTTCATTTGGCTTGGATTTTGGGACCTCTACGTGACGGCGGAGCCGCGGTTCAGCGCCGCCACGCTCGGGCGCGTCACGATCGTCGCGCCGACGCTGTTCGCCTGCGTCTTCGCGCGCGTCTTCCTCGGGACGCGGCTGCGGATGCCGTTTTTGGACAAGCTCCTGCGCCTGGGGATCCTGCTCGGCGCCCTCGACGTGGTCGTCTCGGCCATCCCCGGGGCCCAGGAAAAGCTCCCGTGGCTCGTGCCGCTCGTTTCGGCTGGCGGCGGCCTGCTGCTGCTCGCGACCGGGGTGACCGCGGTGGTGAAGCGAGTCCCCTACGCGGTCTACTACCTCGCCTCCATCACGCTGCTCATCGGCGGCGGGGTCATCTACGGGCTCGGCGTCGCCAACGTGCTCCCGCAAAATTATGGGTCCATCAACGCGACCTTCATCAGCCACATCCTCGACGCGGTGATCATGAGCGCCGCGATGGTACAGCGGGTCCGCAGCATCTACCGGTCCGCCGTGACGTCCGAGGCGGTGTCGCTGGAGCGCGAGAAGCTCGAGACCCTGCTGCGCGTCGTGTCCCACGACCTCATGAACCCGATCGCGGCGGTCCAGGGCTTCGCGCGGCTCGGGCGGCTTGCGGCGACCCCCGACGCGGCGGCGCGGCTCTTCGAGCGTATCGTGCGGTCGACGGAGAGCCAGCAGGAGATCATCGAGAGCGTGAAAACGATGCGCGCGCTCGAGGACGGCAAGGCGGTGCTCGAGCTGACGCGGGTCGACCTTGGCGCCGTTCTCGCCGAGGTGCGCTCCACCTTCGAGCCGCAGTTCGCCGCGAAGGACATGGTCCTGATCGCCGACGAGGCGGCGTTCGCGCGGGTCGCGGTGATGGCGGACAAGACGACGCTCGCCCACTCCGTCCTCGGCAATCTGGTGAGCAATGCCTGCAAGTTCTCGCCCCGCGGCGGCACCGTCTTCCTGCGCGTGCGCCACGCGTCGCCGCGCGGAATGAGCGGGCGGCACCCGCCCCGGGCCGTCCCCGGAGTCTGTATCGAGATCGAGGACCACGGCGTCGGGATGCCGGAAGTGGTCGCGCGGCACCTCTTCGACAAGCACGCCCCGACGACGCGGCCGGGCACCGACGGCGAGCGCGGGACGGGGTACGGCATGCCGATCGTCAAAGCGTTCGTCGACCGCTTCGGCGGGGTGATCGAGGTCGAGAGCCGGCCGCGCGGCGATGCGGCGGCCCAGCAGGGGACCCTGGTGCGGCTGTTCCTGCTTGGGGTGACTTGAGGGCCCGATCCGCGGGAACCGCGAAAAATATTGACCTTTTCCCGGCCTTCGGTGAGAACGGGCTCATTGTTTTGGCGCCGGTTCGGCGCTTGCCCCGCCCTGCCGGGAAAGGTATAAGAACCTGCGCACGTCAACGAGCGCAGCGTGATAGCTAGATCCCGAGTGATGCTGGCCCGCGAACCCCGCCAGGCCCGGAAGGGAGCAACGGTAGTGGTGTTCGGCAGGTGTTCGGGTCATCTAGCTATCACGGTGCGCTCGCGGCAATTTTAGGGAACCGGGTCGCCCCAGTCGCCCTGTCGGAGGTGAGGTGGGCTATCAACCGCTGGCACGAACTTACCGGCCGTCCCGCTTCAGCGAGCTCGTCGGCCAGGATGCGGTCGCGCTCGCCCTCGGCAATGCGATCCTCACCGGGCGCGTCCTCACCAACCTGATCTTCACGGGCGTCCGCGGCGTCGGCAAGACGACGGTCGCCCGCCTCTATGCGAAGGCCTTGAACTGCGAGGCCCGCGCCGAGGGCTCGGCCGAGCCGTGCAACCGCTGCGAGAGCTGCCTCGCGATTGCCGCCGGCAACCACGAGGACGTCCTCGAGATCGACGGCGCCTCGAACACCGGCGTCGCCGACGTGCGCGCCCTGCAGGAAGAGATCGAGTACGCGCCCAAGCGCTCGCACTTCAAGGTCTACATCATCGACGAAGTGCACATGCTGTCGGGCGCGGCCTTCAACGCCCTGCTCAAGACGCTCGAGGAGCGCCGGCCGCACGTCATCTTCGTGTTCGCGACGACCGAGCTCGGCAAGGTGCCCGAGACGATCCTGTCGCGCTGCCCGACCTTTCACCTGAAAAAGCTGCCGATCGACCTGATCGCGCGGCAGATGCGCGCGATCCTCGACAAGGAAGGCCTCGAGGCCGAGGACAAGGCCCTAGCCCTCATTGCCCGTGAGGGGCACGGGTCGATGCGCGACGCGTTGACTTTGCTCGACCAGGCCATCGCGCTCGGCTCGGGCCACGTGACGGTCGCGGCGCTCGGGCCGATGGTGTCCAACCTCTCGTCGTCGCCCTACCTTGATCTGCTCGACGCGATGGTGCGGCGCGATCCGCAGGCGGCGATGGTCACCATTGCGGCCCTTGACGAAGGCGGCGCCGATTTCCCCGCCGTCGCCGAGGAGCTTGCCGGCTTCGCGCGCCATGCGTTCGTCGTGCGCGACCTCGGGGTCAAGGCCCTGGATACGGCGCTCCTCGGGCTCGACGACGGCGAGCTGGCGCGCCTGACGGAGGCGGCGCAGACCGCTCAAGCTTTTGATTTAAATCGGATCTTTCGCACGATGGTGCGGTGCCGCGGCGAGCTCAACGGCGAGGCTCTGGACCGATTCATCGTCGAGAACTACGTGTTCGAATGGTGCCTGGATCCCGGCCTGCCGGATTTGGCGCAGCTCATGAGCGGCGGGGGCGGGGAGGCCGTCGGCGTGGCGCCGCGCACGGCGCCCGTGTCCCTGCGGGCGCCGGCGAAGATGCAGGCCGTGGCCGAAGGGCCGATGGGCGCGGCGCCGCCGCCGTCCGCCGGGCGCGCGATTCCGCCGCCGTCTTCCGCGGCTCCGCCGTCTTCCGCGGCTCCGCCGTCTTCCGCGGCTCCGCCGTCTTCCGCGGCTCCGCCGTC
>JAYVWD010000304.1:0-3176 GCA_043786345.1 Pseudomonadota bacterium | reverse complement strand
GGGCGGCCCTGGACGTCCTTGGACATGCCGATGATGCGGCCGGGGAGCTTGCGCTTTAAGTCGTCTTTGGTGGCGAAGAAGGCGGCGTGGGGGCCGCCGTAACCGAGCGGGACGCCGAAGCGTTGCGCGCTGCCGAGGGCGACGTCGGCGCCCAGGTCGCCCGGCGATTTGAGGACGGCGAGCGCCAGAAGGTCGGTCGCCATGCAGACGAGCGAGCCCTTGGCGTGGGCATCCTTGATCAGGGCTTCGTAGTTTTCGATGCTGCCGAGCGAGGTCGGGTACTGGAGGAGGATCCCGAACGGGACCTGCTGGTCGAACTTGAGCTTGGACGGGCTGCCGACGACGACCTCGATGCCGAGAGGCTCGGCGCGGGTCTTCACGCAGGCGATCGTCTGGGGATGGCAGTCTTCGGCGACGAAGAAGATGTCGGTGGTGTTGGGGCCCTTGCTGGCGAGGCAGAGGTTCATCGCCTCAGCGGCCGCGGTCGCCTCGTCGAGGAGCGAGGCGTTGGAGACCGGCAGGCCCGTCAGGTCGGAGACCATCGTCTGGTAGTTGAGGAGCGCCTCGAGGCGGCCCTGCGAGATCTCGGCCTGATAGGGCGTGTACTGCGTGTACCAGCCCGGATTTTCCAGGACGTTGCGCTGGATGACCGGCGGCGTCAGGCAGTCGTGGTAGCCCATGCCGATGAACGACCGGTAGAGCTTGTTCTTCGCGGCGACGGCCTTGAGCTTGGCGAGGGCCTCGTGCTCGCCGAGCGCGCGCCCGATCGCGAGCGGTTTTTTGAGGCGAATGGCGGCCGGAACCGCCGTGTCGATCAGCTTGTCGAGGGTCGGATAGCCGAGCTCTTTCAGCATCACCTCGACGTCGCGGGCGTTGGGCCCGAGGTGACGGGTCTCGAACATGCTCGACCGGCCCAAGGCTTCGGCAAGCTTGGTCATCGCGGGATATCCTTTCAAAGGGAAGAAAAAAAGAAGGCTGGTTCAGCCTTCTTGCTCGTTCACGAACTTGCCGTAGGAGGCGGCGTCCAGGAGACCGCTCAGGTCCGGCTTGCCGGCCAGCTCGACCTTGATCAGCCAGCCGTTTTTGTACGGGTCGGTCTGCAGGCTCTCGGGGTTGGAGACGGCGACCTTGTTCACCTCGACGACCTTGCCGGTGAGCGGCATGTAGAGGTCGGAGACGGTCTTCGTCGACTCGATCGTGCCGAAGGAGCTGCCGGCCTGGATCGTCTCGCCGACCTGCGGGAGGTCGACGTGGACGATGTCGCCGAGCTGCTCGACCGCGTACTGCGTCACGCCGACTTTAGCGCCCGTCGCGGACGTCTCGAGCCATTCATGGTCTTTCGTGTACTTCAGACCGTTAGGGAAATCCATGCGCGCGTACCTTTATAGTCAGGTCGTCAAGCGAGGCAAAAAAGTGAATCAGCCCTTAACCTTAGCCTTATATAGAGGCTTTTTGACGAGCCGGGCAAGCTTTCTTTTGCCGCGGACGTCGACCTCCACGTCGTCGCCGACCTTCACTTTTTTCGGGTCGAGAAGCGCCATACCGCCGGCGCCTCCGACGGTCGGAAGCACCGAGCCGCTGGTCACTTTGCCGACGAGGTCGGCGCCCTTGTAGACGAGCATGTCGTGGCGCGGGATGCCGTCGGCCATCGTGAAGCAGAACATCGAGCGCTCGAGGCCCCGCTCTTTTTGCTTCACGAGGGCCGCCTTGCCGATGAAGTCGGGCTTGTCGATGGCCACGGCCCAGGAGATGCCGGCTTCGAGGGGCGAGACCTCGTCGTTCATGTCGTTGCCGTAGAGCAGGTAGCAAGCCTCGAGGCGGAGCGTGTCGCGGGCGCCGAGCCCAACCGGTTGAATCCCGGTCGTGGGGGCGGTCGCCAGGAGGGAGTCCCAGGCGCCCACGGCCGAGGCGTTGGGGAGGTAGAGCTCGAAGCCGCGCTCGCCCGTGTAGCCGGTGCGGGCGATCAAGCCGTCGCGGCCCCGGACCACGGCGGCCATGATGTGCGTGTAGGGCAGGCTCCGGAGCCTGGCGGCGTCGGTCGGGGACAGGAGGGACTCGACAGCGGCCGCGGCGTTCGGCCCCTGAACGGCGAGCTGGCTGTAGTTGGCCGACTCGTTCTCGACGGCGACGTTGGGGAACTTGGCAGACTGGCCCTTGATCCAGGCGAAGTCCTTATCGGTGTTGGAGGCGTTGACGCAGATCAGGAAGTCGGCGGCGCCGAGCCGGTAGATGATGAGGTCGTCGATCATCCCGCCGCTGGGGTGCAGGATCGCGCTGTACTGGCCGTGGCCGTCGCCGAGCCTGGCGAGGTCGTTGATGGTGATGGCCTGGAGGAACGCCTCGGCGCCCTTGCCTTTGACCCTGACCTCGCCCATGTGGCTGACGTCGAAGACCCCGCAGGCCTCGCGCACGGCCTTGTGCTCCTGGAGGACGCTCGTGTAGCTCACGGGCATGTCCCAGCCGCCGAAGGGGATCATCTTCGCCTTCAACGCTTTATGCGACTCATACAGCGGTGTGCGCACGGGTGCTCCTGACAGGGGGGGGTGCGGTCGAAGTTCAGACTGTAGGAAAGGAAGGTTGCGGTGTCAACGCCCCGGGAACGTTGACTCGGATGAGATGGTCGCCTATAAGAATGAACAATTTCAGCTACGGAAACGCGCAAAGACAGGGAGCCAACCCATGGCAAACATGATCAAAGTGCTCAAGTCCGAGAAGTCCCAGAACCGTAAACTCCCCTTCCTCCCGCGGGTGGGCCTCGTCGTCGACGCTTTTGGCCGGCAATTCGTGTTCAAGGGCGTCCCGTTCGCCGAGACGTTCATCGTCGCCCGCGAGCGCGGTTTTTCCCTGGCGACCCTCAAAAAGGTCGCGGAAGAGCAGCTGAGCGAAGTCGGCTTCCCGGCGATCCTCGGCCGCGGCCTGGCGGTCGTCAAGAACCTGCGAAATGCCAAGGCCGAGAAAACGGCCGTGAAAAAGTCGGCCCCCAAGGCGGCGGCGACGCCGAAGAAAAAGGCCGAAAAGACTGACAAATCTGCGAAAGCCGCGCCAGGGGCCTCCGCCGACGGCGGCTGATTTCGTCTGATTCCGTCTAATTCGTCGACAGGGTGTCGCCAAGCTGACGCCCTTCCTCGTCGGAAGCCGCTGTTTTCGTTCAGGACCGCTATGGAACAGGAGTTGCT
>JAYVWD010000303.1:0-7333 GCA_043786345.1 Pseudomonadota bacterium | reverse complement strand
GATCAAGGAGAAGCACCGGCGCCTCGACCTGGAGGGCATCGCCGCCTGCTCGCACACCATCTACCTCGCCAACGAGGAGGTCCGGCACATCCTCGTGATCGAGGACAAAAAATCGATCGCCGTCGCCCCGATCGACTTCTCCGGCGTGAAGGACCTGTTCGACGGCGGCGCCAACGCCGGCTTCGAGGGCGTCGCCGCCGACTGCGTCAACAAGGTGCTCTACATCGCGAAGGAGCGCGAGCCGCGCCGCATCTTCAAGGTCGACGCGACCACCTGGAAGGTCCTCGACGCCTTCGACATCCCGAGCTCCGACCGCGGCGGCCAGAAGGTCATCAACTTCAACAACGGCGAGGGCCTGATGGACCTGAGCGCCGACTTCTCGGACCTCTTCTTCGAGAACGGCTTCCTTTACGCCATCGAGCGCAATACCTACGAGATCACCAAGATCGACCCGGCGACCAAGCAGGTCCTGGCGCGGGTGTCGTATTACACGACCGAAAAGCCGCTCTACGAGACCCACGAGCCCTTCGGGATCGCCGAGGCCCTGTACATGAACGACGCCGAGATCTGGCTCGGCCTGGACAACAATGGCACCACCGCCACCCATTTCACCGCGAAGAAATACGGCTTCAAGGGCGACGGCGGCGCCTTTCTGGTGTTCAAGCGGCCGAAGGGTTTTTGAGCGGGCTCAGGGCGACGCCGCTCGTGTTCTCCCATTTGCAGAAGAGCCACAGACGCAGCTTCGGTTGCTTGGCCGCCTTGATCTGGGTCCCAGGTGAACACCAGCCCGGGAACGGCCGGGGTCGGGGCGAGGAGGAGGGCGTACGTGGCGTCCGGGGCCGGCGCGCCCGGGCTTTGCGGCGGCGCGCTGGCGGCGGAATGGCGCTCGGTCGAGCAGCCTGCGAGCGTCAAGGCGCCCAGGGCGACGGCGGGAAGGATTTTGCGATTCAACATGGTCGGGTCTCCTGTGGAAGGGGCGCGGACGGCGGCCCGGCCCGACCTTCGCATCCCCCCCCCAGCGCCCGTTTGACCATGGTTGTATTTTCACGGTAGTTTTGAGCCGTTGCCTGACCTTTCCCGACATCACGGACCGTGCCATGGCCTATACCAAGATCCTGATCGACAACCCGACCTGTTCGCGGCGCTTCCACGTCACCTTCGACGACGAGCAGGAGCGCGTGCCCCGGGTCGAGCTCAAATGCCAATACTGCAACGTCACCATCTTCGCCGAGGACAACCACCCGCCGGCCACGCTCGCCCGCGAGGAAAACCTCGTGAAGACCTCGCAGCTCAGCGACAACCTCGTCACCGAATGCAACTTCGCCGACGAGCTCTCGAAGAAGACGAACCCCGCGGCCAAGGGCCTGGGGCCCATGTACCCCGAGCACGCGACCCGCAAATGAGCCTCGCCGCCCTCAAGCGCCCGCACGTGCTGGTCATCGACCCCGGCCTCAAGATCGCCGAGGTCGAGTGCTTCAACCAGATCGCGCTCCTGGCGCAGCTGCCGTGCACGTACCACCTGCCGGCGATGCAAGGGATGCAATCGCTCCTGGCCGAAGACCTCGCGACCACCAAGGGCATCGTCGTCCTGGGCAGCGCGAGCAGCGTCAACGACCGCTTCGAGTGGCAACTCACCCTGGAACGCTGGCTGCGCCCGCTCCTCGACCAGGGCATGCCGACCCTCGGCATCTGCTACGGGCACCAGATGCTGGCGCACATGTTCGGCGGCAAAGTCGGCTTCCTGCACGGAAATCAGGCCAAAGACGCCGGATTCCGCGAGATCCGGATCGACGGCGACGCCGGCCCGTGGAAGCCGGCCAACGGCCTCGTCGCCGTCTCGCACTGCGAGACGGTCACCGACCTCCCTGCCGTAATGAAGGTCTTCGCGTCGAGCCCCGGCGTCCCCACCGACGGGCTCCGCCACCGGGATTTGCCAATTTTTTCGTTTCAGTCACATCCCGAGGCGACCCTGGAATTCCTGAAGAACCATGAAATCAAAGGTGAAAATTCCCAGCTCGCCTTCGGGCACGGCCTCGTCCGCGACTTTCTGATATTCGCCTCAGGCAGATAAATCCGGGCCCCGCTGGGGCATTTTTTCCTACCCCGAGCTCGTAATCTCCCACGGGCTCATTTTTTATATCCATTAAATCAGCTACTTCCATCGCCTCGCCGACATCGCTCTCAATTCCCGTCCCAGCCTGACGAAACTGTCTTTAGAGAATCGCATGAAGTGATTCGATGAATTAATGACAGGAGGTCAGGTCCCATGGGATTGCGTATTCGCACGAATATCGCCTCGCTCAATGCTCAGCGTCGGCTGGGCATGTCGACGGACGCGATGAACAACTCCGGCAATAAGCTGGCATCCGGTGAGCGGATCAACAAAGCCGCCGACGACGCCGCAGGACTCGCCATCAGCGAGAACTTGCGCGCCGACGTGCGCTCGCTCAACCAGGCCAAGCGAAATGCCAACGACGGTGTGTCGCTCGTCCAGACGGCCGAAGGCGGCCTGATGGAAACGACGAACATGTTGGTCCGCCTCCGCGAGCTCGCGGTCCAGGCGTCGTCCGACACCGTCGGCAACAACGAGCGTGGCTTCATCAACCAGGAGTACGGCGCCCTCAAGAACGAGATCGACCGGATCGCGAACTCCACCGAGTTCAACGGTACGCGTCTGCTCGTCGGCCAGGTGCCGATCCCCGAGGACATGAAGGATCGGCCGAGCAACTCCTACCCGCTCGAAATCCAGATCGGTAAGGATTACTACACGGCGTCCGACGCCGTCGACCATCCGAACCCGACGAACATCATCCGCATCGACCTGCAAGGCCTCAACGCCTATGCGAGCGGCGAGAACTCGCTGAACCTGAACCAATCGCTCGGTGGCGAGGCCGTCGAAGGCATCGACAACAAGCGCTCGGCGCAGCTCTCGATCGGCCGCCTCGACGACGCCATCACGAAAGTCAACGGCTACCGCTCGTACCTCGGCGCGATCCAGAACCGCCTCGGTTCGACGATCAACAACTTGGGTACCCAGACTGAAAACCTGGATGCCGCCCGCAGCCGGATCCGTGACACGGACTACGCGTCCGAAACGGCCGAGTACACCCGCCAGAAGGTTCTCCAGCAGGCCGGCACGTCCGTCCTTGCGCAGGCGAATCAGCAGGCCGGCGTCGCGATGGGACTTCTCCAGAACTTGTGATCCTCTGGTTTCTGACCGCTCTGACCTGTTCAGTCATTAATTCAGGCAGGGGGAGGATCCCTCCCCCTGTCCTTAGCGGAGCAGCATCATCTCGACGAGGCGCACCACGGCGGCCCCGGCGAGGAACGGCCCGAACGCAAAGAACGAGTGCAGCGCCTTCCGCCGCAGCAGCAATAGCGGCAAGACCACTGCCAGCGCCAGACCCAGCCCGTAAGCCATCACGAAAAACGTATCCGGACCGAACGCCAGCGCGAGCCAGGCGAGCAGCTTCACGTCCCCGAGCCCGAGCGCGTCGCGTTTGCGGATCAGCGTGTAGAGCCGCGTGACGCCGTAGAGCCCCGCGACCATCGCGAGCCCAAAGCCCGCCGAGACCAGCTTCGGCGCCAGCGGGCCGCCCGTCGCATGGAACGCGAAGCCCGCGGCCCCGAATGCCCCCGCGACCTGGAAGCGGTCCGGGATCACCTGGAACCGCGCATCGGCCAGGATCACGCCGGCGAGCGCAACCAGCATCAGCGCGACGAAGGGCAGCGCCTCGGCCGGATAGTAGAGGGCGGCGAAGCGGAGCAGGCATCCTAGTGGGAGGCCGAGCAACCCGAGCTTAAGGAACCCGGGACGCGCCCGCGGCTCGTCGAAGTACGTCCGCCCGTAATAGGCGACCACGCGCGGGACCCAGACGTAAAGTCCGGCGTTGAGGAGCAGAAGAGAAAGCCAGAAGTGCACGGGGAACCTCCGGGCCGGAGGATCGCACGCTCGGGCCGGCCACCCTTGACCCTCCTTGCCGTGGATCACAAGATGCTGGATCTACTGCGGAATCTCTGCGATGATAGCCCCTATGGAAACGCACCCGAACCTCATCGCGAAGCTGGCTACGCCGAGCGATCGCGCCGCCGTCATCGCGCGGCTCGAAAGCCGCGGGGCCAAAGCCCTGTTGTGCACGCTCGCCGGGCACGCCCCCCGTAAGGCCGCGGCCGCCGCGGCGAAACGCGCGCTCGCGCGCCAGGAGGCTTGACACCGTGGAGCCCTTGACGAGCCTGGTCTTCTGCGCGCTCGCCTTCGGCCTGCTCGCGCTGGCCTTGCGGGTGGACGCGGCGCCGAACCGACAAAAAGGGGTCGCCGTCGACGGCACGCCCGTCGCCGGGGCGCGCGTCGTGCTGGCCCGCGCGCACGTAAACGGCCGCTGCGGCCTGCTCAACCACGCGGGGCTCGCGCCGCGGGACGGCCTGCTGCTACAGGGCTCGCGGGCGGTGCATACGCGCGGGATGCTGTTCCCGATCGACGTCGTCTTCCTCGACGCTTCGGGGCGCGTGCTCGCGATTCACGAGAACGCGGCGCCCGGACCCGGCCGGCTCGCCGGCCCCCAAGGGACCAGGGCCGCGCTCGAGCTCGCCGCCTTCTCCGCGCACCGGGAGCTCGGCCTTGCAGCCGGAAAGCTCGTCAGCTTCGCGTGAGCAGGACGCTTACTTCTTGCCTGCTGGCTTCGGCGGGACGGCCTTGGAGGCCTTGTCGGCCTGAGCTTTCTTGGCCGCCGCGTCCTTCGCGTCGTCCTTGGATTTCTGCTGCTTGGCCTTGTTCTTAGGACTGCTATCACCCATGGGCATCTCCTTTGGCGTCTTCGCCTTGACCGTAAGACTCACGAATCCGCGTGACGTCCGTCGTCGCGCGGGCCTCGCAGACGCGATCGAAAACGATCGCGCCACCCTCGGCGGCATCCCGCACGAAGGCCCGGAAGAGCCCGGTGCTGGTGAGCCAATATTTCTTCGCATTGAAAATAGCGTCGCTCTTGCCGGGATAATC
This sequence comes from Pseudomonadota bacterium, assembly GCA_043786345.1. Taxonomy (GTDB): domain Bacteria; phylum Bdellovibrionota_B; class Oligoflexia; order Oligoflexales; family CAIYRB01; genus JANOTL01. Next base: position 2,337 of record JAYVWD010000303.1, on the reverse strand, counting down.
GGCGCGCAGGACCTCGCCGCGGTCGGTAAACTCGACCCACAACGAGAAGCGCTGGGACGCTTCTTCGCTCACCAGCCGGAACCACCGCCGCGGCTTTCGCGCGGGGCTTGGGGCTTGGCTTCGTTGACCGTCAGCGCGCGGCCGTCGTGTTGCTGGCCGTTGTGGTCGCTGATGGCGGACTCGGCGCCGGCCGTGGTCTCCATCTCGACGAAGGCGAAGCCCTTGCTGCGGCCCGTGTCCCGGTCCATGATGATCTTGACCGTATCGACCGTGCCCGACTTGGCGAAGAGATCGCGCAGTCCGTCTTCCGTGCTGCTATAGGACAAGCCGCCCACGTAAAGCTTCCGACCCTGCATAAAGTCTCTCTTCAAAAAAATAGCCGTAAAACTGAACGAAGCGAATTCCGCGGACCGAATGACGGGCAAGTTGCGCAGACCGTAGCAGTTTGTGGCCTCCGAGTCACGCTTTACTCTCTTTTCCAACGTTTCGCCTCGCGTGCGGACACCCAAAGACCCTATATTGCAGACCTTGCCTTCTAAAGGGGTTTTTGGTGACGGGTCCGCGTAAAGAGGTCGCTGTGTCCGGTTCGCGTAAATGGTTGTCGCTCGCCTGGTGGGGGCGCAAGGTCCGGGGTGAAGGAAACGCCGTAAAAAAGGCGCCCGAACCCCACCTGACGAAAGCGGCGAAGGCGCCGAAAGCGCCGGAGGATGAAGCCGCTGTCGTCAAACGCCTGACGCCCGTCGCCGTCAAGCTCGGCCTCGAGGCCGGTCCGGCAGGCCTCACATACCGTGAAACGCGGGCATTTTCCGACCGCGGCGTCGCGCTCGATCTCCTGACGTCGACGGCCTATCCTTATCATCCCGCCGACTTCCGCCGGCCGGAGCTGGCGGATCCCGAAGGCGTCAAGCTCTGGCTCACGAAGCTGCGCGACGACCTCGCCGGCAACGCCCGCGTCGCGCTCGAGCAGTCGCAAGCAGCCCTCAAAGGCCTCATCGACCTCGTGCTCGATCCGGCCGAACAGCGCTGGCTCAACCTCGACGAGGCCGCGGCGCGCCGCACTTACCTCGCCTTTCCGCCGTCGCCCCTGCCGGCCCATGAGGCGCTCGCGCTCGCCAAACGGCGCGCGAAAGAGCTCCACGCCGCCGCCGGCAAGGCGCGCCTCGGCGTCGTCGAAGGCCGTATGAAGCGCCTCGGGCTCGCCCGCCTCCAGGGCCGGACCATGCAGCGGCGCTTCATCGAGAACCTGCCGTTCCTCACGAGCGTGCTCGAGCTCGAGCTCAACATCGAGGCGTCCCTCGAAAACCGCGACCTGGACCGCCTCGCCAACGACCCCGACGAGCAGCTTCAGGCCACGCTCGACGCGCTGCTCACGCGCCCCCGGCAGGCGCTCGTCGCCAAGCTCAACGAGCAGCTCAAGGAGCTCGCCCGCCGCATCAAGGCGCTCCCGCACATCGAGCTGCTTCCGGACGCCGACATCGCGTCGACCGTCGCGCCCTACTACGGCGGCCTCAACCGCGACCTGAAGAAGCGCCGCGCGCGCAGCGCCCTGGTCGCCGTCGAGGAGCGCGCCCGTGAGGCGAAGTACCAGGACGACGTCATCAAGCTCAACGAGCAGCGCGGCGCCTACGCCGACGTCGCCAGCTATTACCCGGTCGCCCGCACGATGAAGCGCGAGCTCGTCCTCTATGTCGGCCCGACGAACAGCGGCAAGACGTGGCGCTCGCTCAATGAGCTCGCCGCCGCCGGCTCCGGCGCCTACCTCGCGCCGCTCCGGCTGCTCGCGCTCGAAGGCCAGGAGGAGCTCGAAAAGCGCGGCAAACCGACGTCCTTCGTCACCGGCGAGGAGCGCGACCTCCGCCCGGACGCGCAGTTCGTCAGCTCGACGATCGAGATGCTCAACGTCGAGCTGCCGGTCGAGGCCGTCGTCGTCGACGAGGTGCAGCTGCTCGTGGACGAGCGCCGCGGGTGGGCCTGGCTCGCCGCCGTCGTCGGCGCCCCGGCGAAAAAAGTCATCATGACGGGCTCGCCCGACTGCGTCGAGATCGTCAAGGATCTGGCGAAGTACCTCAACGAGCCGCTGACGATCCACGAATGCCAGCGCTACAACGAGCTGCGCGTCGCCGACGAGCCGATGCGGCTCCGCGACATCCGCCCGGGCACCGCGATCGTCTGCTTCTCGCGGCGCGACGTCCTGCGCATCAAAGCCACCATCCAGGAAAACTCCGACCTGAAGGTCGCCGTCGTCTACGGCAACCTGAGCCCGCAAGTGCGGCGCGAGGAGGCGCGGCGCTTCCGCGACGGCGAGGCCAGCATCCTGGTCGCGACCGACGCGATCGC
>JAYVWD010000302.1:0-2641 GCA_043786345.1 Pseudomonadota bacterium | reverse complement strand
ACCAAAGAAACCCCGAGGGCGCGGCGACGGAGCGCGCCCTGAGCCGCCTCGTCCGCGAGCGCGCCCCGGGCGTGCCGGTGCCGGAGTTCCATCATCTGGGCGACGACCCGGCGACGGGGCACCGCTTCGCCGTGCAGGACTGGATCGAGGGCGCGACCCTCGCGGCGGCCTTGCGCCGTCACGCCGGCGACGAGGGCGTCGGCCGGGCCCTAGGCGCTGCGGTCGGCGCCACGCTCGCCGCGATCGCCGCGATCGGCTTTCCGCAGGCCGGATTTCTCGGCGAGCGTCTGGACGTCGTGACACCGATCGACCTGGGCGGCGCGGCCTTCGTCGGGATGGTGCAGGATGGGGCGGCGACGGAGCCGGCGGCCGCGCGGCTCGGGCCGGCCCTTGGCGACCGCCTCCGCGCGTTCGTGGCGAACGAGGCGCCGCGGCTCGACGGGTTCCAGGCGGGCCGCGCGCCGTGCCTCACTCATGCGGACTTCGACGCGACCAACCTGCTCGTCGCGGCCGCCGGCAGCGGCTACCGCGTGGCGGGCGTGCTCGACTGGGAGTTCGCCTTCGCCGGCTCGGTCGTCTACGACCTGGGCCACGCGCTGCGGCCGCCCGGGGGGACGGCCGCCGGCTTCGTGGCGGGCCTCGAGGCCGGGTTCACGGCGGCGGGCGGCGCGCTCCCCGCCGCCTGGCAGGCGGCCGCGCGCCTGGCCGATCTGCTCGCCTGGCTGGACTTCCTCGGCCGGCCGGACGCCGGCGCGGGCGCTGTCGCGTCCGCCCTCGCGGTGATCGCGGCGACTTGTCGTTGACCGCCCGGAGGCGGCGGTTCAGGATCTGGTGATGAAACCCGTCGGTTACCAAGGTGTCCCCGGAGCATTCAGCGAGCAGGCGATCCTCGGCGTGTTCGGGGCCCGCGCGCGGCCGCGCCCCTTCGCCGATTTCGAGAGCGTCTTCCGGGCGGTGCGCTCGGGCGCCGCGGCGGCCGGCGTCCTCCCGATCGAGAACTCGCTGGCCGGCAGCATCCACCAGAACTACGACCTCCTCCTGAAGTACGACGTCTGGATCAAAGGCGAGTTCAAGCTGCGCGTCCGCCACAACCTGCTGGCGCTCCCGGGCGTGAAGATCAAGGACGTGCGCCGCGTGCTCTCGCACCCGCAGGCCCTGTCGCAGTGCGCCGCGCACCTCGAGGCGCTGAAAAAAGTCGAGTTGCTCCCGTACTTCGACACCGCCGGCGCGGCGCGCCACCTGGCCGACTCCGGGGCGCGTGACGCCGCCGCGATCGCCTCGGCGCGCGCGGCCGAGAACTATGGCCTGAACATCCTGCGCGCCGGTATCGAGGACAACCACCAGAACTTCACCCGCTTCCTCGTCCTCGAGAAGCGCCGGAAGACCGCCGCCGCCACGAAGACCCCGCGCGGCAAGGACTTCAAGACCTCGATCGTCTTTTCGCTCCGCAACATCCCGGGAGCTATGCACAAGGGCCTCGCCATCTTCGCCCTGCGCGACATCGACCTCCACAAGATCGAGTCACGGCCGCTCGCCGGGAGCCCCTGGCAGTACCTGTTTTATCTGGATTTCGCCGGCGCCGCGGGCGACGAGCCGGTCAAGCGCGCGCTGGCGCACCTGGCCGAGATCTCGACCTACCTCAGGCTGCTGGGGTCTTACCCCCGGGCCGATTGACCTCAACAGGAGGCGGAGCGCCCGCCGCGCCCACGCTGTGACGGACGTTTTGCCGGTCCGTCGACGACCGTCGCCAGGGCTGAGCCCCATAAATTTCCCGGCTGCCGCTCAAAAATGCGGCACATCCGGGCATACGACTTGCAAGCGCCATCCCGACACCTCAGCCACCCGAGGAGAGCAGGATGTCGTATCTCGATCACCCGCGCGCCGCCGCAGCCGATCTGGTGTGCCTGTCGCACCTGCGTTGGGACTTCGTCTACCAACGTCCCCAGCACCTCATGACCCGCGCGGCGAAAGCCCGCCGCGTCTTCTTTTTCGAGTCCCCGGTGTTCGCGGACGGCATCGAGCCCCGCCTCGAGCTGTTGGCGCGCGACGGCAAGGTCCTGGTCGTCCGCCCCCACCTGCCCTTTTTGGCCCAATTGTCCGCGGACCTGCGCGAAGAGGCCGTCACCGCGCAGCTCCGGCAGTTGCTCGACGGCCTGCTCGCGGATCAGAAGATCGTGGACTTCGTCGCCTGGTACGACACGCCGATGGCGCTCAAATTCGCCCGCCATCTGCAGCCGGCCGCGCTCGTCTACGACTGCATGAGCCAGCTCTCGCGCGCCCTGAACGCGCCAAAAGAGCTGATGCACCTGGAGGCCGAGTTGTTCAAGGCGGCCGACGTCGTGTTCACCGGCGGGCAGAGCCTCTACGAGGACAAACGCAACAAGCACGCGAACGTGCATCCTTTTCCGAGCAGTGTCGACCTGCGACACTTCGTCAAAGCCCGCCGGGACCCGCCCGAGCCCGCGGACCTGGCCGGCCTGCCGCATCCGCGCGTCGGCTTCGTCGGGGTCCTCGACGAGCGCCTCGACGTCCCGCTGATCGCGGCCCTGGCGGCGGCGCGCCCCGCCTGGCAGATGGTGCTGGTCGGCCCGGTCGTCAACATCGACCCCGCGAGCCTCCCGCGCCAGGCGAACATCCTCTA
>JAYVWD010000301.1:0-7238 GCA_043786345.1 Pseudomonadota bacterium | reverse complement strand
CCCTTGCCGCAGCCGGTCCCATGGGCTCACCTCTAGGCGGACGCCGCGGGGCTCGTGCCTGGCGGGTTCCATGACCCGCCATCGGCGGGGGCTCCGGCCAACGTGAGCGCGCCGCGAGGGTGCGGACTTCCGGCGTCGAATCCGGGGGTTCCGCGCCTGCAGGAACGGCGAAATCGCCGGGATTTCGAGCATAAGCACCGACTTGGACAGGCCTTTTTTGTGTGGTATCGTCCAAGCGCTCGAAACCAAAGTCGAAAGGGAACTCCCACCCGTGAAGCCCTTGCACGTCGGCAAACCCGACTGGCTCAAGACCAAGATTCCCGGCGGCGGCGCCTATTCCGCGATCAAGCGCGACCTCCGCGAGCGCAAGCTCTTCACCGTCTGTGAAGAGGCGAAGTGCCCGAACATCGGCAGCTGCTGGGCCACCAACACCGCGACCTTCATGGTGCTCGGCGACACGTGCACGCGCGCCTGCCGGTTCTGCAACGTCAAGACGGGCAATCCCGGCGGCTGGCTCGACCCGCACGAGCCGGACCAGACGGCCGAGTCGGCGCGCGTCATGAGCCTGCGCTACGCCGTGATCACGATGGTGGACCGGGACGACCTCGAGGACGGCGGCGCCGCCCACGTCGGGAAAGTCATCCGCCGCGTCAAGGACGTGAACGCGGGCATCAAGGTCGAGATCCTCGCCGGCGACTTCCGCGGGCGGGCGGCGTCGCTCGCGGCGATCCTGGCCGAACGGCCCGAGGTCTTCGCCCACAACCTCGAGACCGTGCGGCGCCTGACCCCGCGCGTGCGCGACGCGCGCGCCAACTACCAGCAGTCCCTCGCGGTCCTGCGCCTCGTGAAGGAGCTCGCGGACTACCCGTTGATCACCAAGAGCGCGCTCATGCTCGGCCTCGGCGAGACGCTGGAGGAGTGCGAGGAGGCGCTGCGCGACATGCGCGAGTATGGCATCGACTTCGTCACCATCGGCCAGTACATGCGCCCGACCAAGCAGCACTTGTCGATCAAGCGCTGGGTTCCGCCGGCGGAGTTCGACGCCCTCGCCGCCGCGGCGCGCGCGATGGGTTTCCGCTCCGTCGTGTCGGGGCCGCTCGTACGCAGCTCGTACAAGGCGGCGGAATTCTACGACGCGGCGATGCGGGTTCCGGCGCCTTGAAAGGCGCCCTCTGGATCCTCCTGCTCCTGATCCGCCGTTGGCCAGAGCCCCTCTTCGGCCCCCTGGCGGCGTTCTTCTATGCGGCCCTGCGGCCCTTCGCCGGCCGCGAGCTCCGCCACCTCGGCGGCAACGTCGCGCGCGTCTACGGCCTGCCCCCGGGGACGACGTTCGCCCGGATGTTCGAGCGGCAGAACCTGACGCACCAGGTCCGCTGCGCCCTCGAGACCCTGCGCGCGATCCAGGATCCCGACGCGATCACCGTGCGCGGCCTGGACGAGCTGACCGCGCACGTGCGCGCGGCCGAGGCCGCCAACAAAGGGCACCTCCTGGTGACGGCCCACCTCGGCAGCTGGGAGCTCTGCGCGCACTACGGCCACAAAGCGTCGACCCGCCCGTTCCACGTCCTGGCCAAGCCGTCGAAGAGCGCCGCCATGACCGCGCTGCTCGACGCCCTGCGCCGCCGTATGGGCACGCCCGTTTTGTGGACCGACCGCAAATCGCTGCTGCGCGACATGCTCGGGGCGCTCAAGCGCGCGGAGTCCTTGGGCTTCGTGATGGATCAGAAGCCCGAGGGGCGCCAGGGTCCGGTGGTGGACTTCCTGGGGATCCCGACGGAATTCGTCTCCGGCCCGGCCTCGATGGCCGCGCGCTTCGACTGCGCCGTCATCGCGCTCTTCTGCGTGCGCGAGGGCCCGTTCAAATACCGGATCCTGTCGGAATCGGTGCTCGCCGCGGGCCACGGGATCAAGGACGAGGCGGAGCTCACCCGCCTGATGGCCGCCGCCATCGAGCGGGCGATCCGCCTCTTCCCGGAGCAATGGACCTGGAACTACAAGCGCTGGCGGACGCCGGCCCTCAGAACGGACTCGTCTCGCAGTCCAGGCGGCCGAGCGTCTCCTGCCGCGCCTTGACGTCGCCCATCGCCTCGAGGGCGACGGCCGCGGCGATCTCGGCGCGCAGGATGAGGATGCGGCGCAGGTGGTCGCGGCGCGGCTCCAGCGGCTCGAGCTCGGTGTAGAGCGGGTCCTCCTCGTTCTGGATCGCGACGATCTTGGCGAGGGCTTCCGCGAAACCGGGCGCCGTGACCTCGCCGAAGAAGTCGTTCATGCGCTTGCCCCAGATGCCGCAGAAGCGGCGCAGGTCCTCGTAACCGGCCAGATCCTGGGCGGTCTCGCGCCGGGTGAGCTCGCGGATGCAGCCGTTGCGCCAGTTCTTGCCGGCGGCTTCGAGGGGAAGAGTCACCGCCGTCTCGAGGGCGAGCTCGGCCGCCGTCAGGCCGGTGAGCGCGAGGTCGCCGCCGTGTACCGCATCGGCCCAGGCGGGTTTGAAGACTGCGTCGTGGAGTTGGCGGCCGACCTTACGATCCCGTGCAAGATCGAGTCGATTGCCTCGATGCCGACGATCGGCGACGACGCGAAGAAGCAGGGGGTCAGCCGGGTGGGGGCCGACTCGATGATCTCCCTCTTCTACGTCTCCGCTCCTCGGCGCCCCGGCGCCTCGGCGGACCGCCGGCCGGCCGAGCGACCGCGGCAGCGCCGAGGAGCGAGAACGCCGAGGAGCTTCGACACAAGGCGAGCATTCAGGAGATCTTCGGCTCAAATCCCCGCCAACACCTTCCCGTGCGGCGCTCCGCCAAACCCTTCTTCCAGCGCCAACGCCGCCGCGATCGTGACGTCGTCGCGCCCCCGCACGCTCAACGCCTGCACGCCGAGCGGCAACCCGCGCGCATCCACGCCCATCGGAATCGCCGTCGCCGGCATCTTGAGGACGTTCACGATCGCGGTATACGCCGGGTTGAACGGCGTCAGCATCGGCGCGTAGTGCCGCGGCGCCACGGTCGGGTACGTCGGCATGAGCAGCAGGCCGCCGCCCTCCATGAGTTTCGTCAGCTCCGCGGTCAGCGAGACCAGCTCCGCCACGAACTTCGGCTTATCGAAAATGAGGGGATAGAGGCGCTCGCCGACCTGATACTGGAGCGAGGGCAGGGTGTGGCGCCCCCCGCCGGCGCCGAGCCGCGCCAGCTCGAGGGTCACGAAGGGCTTTTTGCCGCCGCCCATCATCTCGTGGAGCGCCGGCATCTTGATCGCGTGCAAGGCCGCCGCCCAGATCTTGAAGGCGTTGCGGAGCAGCCCGCGCGGCAGCTCCGAGGCGATGGCGCCGCGCTCCTCCAAGTGCCGGCCGGCGCGCTCGACGGCCGCCCGCTGGTCGGGCGAGGTGCGCTGCGTGCGCGCGATGTCGGGATCCGCCAGCAGAAAGACCCGCCGCCCCCGCCAGGAAAGCTGCGCCGGGTCCTCGAGGCGGAAATCCTCGCAGCACGCGTCGAAGTCGTCCTTGCCGCTCAGGATGCGCAGGACCGGCATCAGGTCGCCGGCATGGCTCGCGAGCGGGCCGATGGTGTTGTAGGCCATCGTGTCGCGCGGCCCCGTCCACGCGAAGGGGCCGGCCGCCGCGCCCGCCTCGGTGTGGTAGAACGGGAAATGGCCCGTGATCGGCACGAGCCCCGCCGACGGCTTGTGCCCGAAGATGCCGTTGAAGAGCGCCGGCATGCGGATCGAGCCGCCGAGGTCGCTGCCGATCCCGAGCGGCGCGCCGCGCGCCGACACGATCGCGGCTTCGCCGCCGCTCGAGCCGCCGGCGATGCGCCCGAGGTCGTGCGGGTTCCGCGTGCGGCCGTAGACGACGTTGTCGCTTTCGACCCCGAAGCAGCACTCGGGCACGTTCGTGACCCCGAGCGGGATGAAGCCCGCGGCCTTCATGCGGGCCACGGCGACGGCGTCGCGCGGCGCGTTCAGGCCTTTGCGGTAGAAGGAGCCGCTGGTGTTCGGCATGCCCTCGAGGGCGATCGCCTCTTTAATGGTGCAGGGGACGCCGAGAAAGGGCGGCAGGTCGCCGGTTTTCGCCGCATAGGCCTTCTCGGCGGCCCGCGCCTCGGTCCGGGCCGTGGCGAAGCGATCGGCGACCACCGCGTTGATCGCGGGGTTGACCAGCTCGATACGCGCGATGAAGGCGTCGACGACCGCGACGGGGGAGACCTGGCCCGAGCGCATCAGGGCGGCCAGCTGCACGGCGCTTTGAGAGAGGAGCGCCAGAGGCGAACTCGGCATCGCGGAACCCGCCTTCTCTGGAGTAAGATGGCCATCGTAGCATGAGGACTCAAGCCCGATGGCCGACCGTAAAATCCTGACGTTCCTGCACACCACGCGCCGGGCCTTCGTCGGCTTCCTCATCGTGGTCGCCGCGCTCGGCGCCGCCGACCCGACGGTGGCCTCGCTGGTCGTGGGCGCCGTGATCAGCCTGGTCGGCGAGCTCCTCCGGATCGTGACGGCGGGCTATGGCTACAAGGCCGGCGAGCACTCGCTGCGCGGGCCCTACCGCTTCGTGCGGCACCCCTATTTTCTCGGCAGCGCGCTGCTGTTCCTCGGCGTCTGCGTCGCCGGCCGCAACCCCTTCGTGACCGGCGGCGCGCTCGTGGCGCTCGTCCTGCTCTACGCTTATGAGATCGAGGCCGACGAGCGCAAGGTCCGCGCCCGCCTGGGGCCGGACTTCGCCGACTACAAGGCCAAGGTCCCCGCGATCCTTCCTAAGATCTACCCGTACCACGGGGCCTGGGATCCGGAGGTTGGCGGACGGAAGTTTTCCCTTGGATTATCGCTATTTACCGGCCGTCACCGGGAATTCGACGCGGTCCTCGGGCTCGTCCTCGGCTTCGGCCTGCTCTACGGGGTCCTCCAGCTCGCCGTGCCGCGGGTCACTTTTCGGGTGGCGGTTCTGGCCCTCGTTGGGGTTTATGTGCTGACCCGCTTCATCTACTATTCGCTGGTCAAACGGACCAGGACTTAGCCCCCGACCCACCTGAGGAGCCCGAAACGAGATGGCCGGACCGCATTGCTCGCCCTATCCAGATTTCATGGACGTCCAATCCCTCCTGAGCGACGAGCAGCGCCTCGTGCAGGCGACCGTCCGCGACTTCGTCGCGAAAGAGGTCGAGCCCAAGATCCAGAAGGCTTACCTCAACGAGGAGTTCCCGACCGAGGTCATCCCGAAGATGGGCGCGCTCGGCCTGCTCGGCGCCAACCTGACCGGCTACGGCCTGCCCGGCATGGACAACATCAGCTACGGCCTCGTGATGCAGGAGCTCGAGCGCTGCGACTCGGGCCTCCGCAGCTTCTGCTCGGTGCAGGGCGCGCTCGTCATGTTCCCGATCCACGCTTACGGCAGCGAAGCCCAGAAAGAGGAGTGGCTCCCGAAGCTCGGGAGCGGCGAGGCCGTCGGCTGCTTCGGCCTGACCGAATCCTACGGCGGCTCCGACCCGGGCGCGATGAAGACGCGCGCCGAGGACAAGGGCGACCACTGGCTCCTCAACGGCAGCAAGATGTGGATCACCAACGGCAACCTCGCCAAGGTCGCCGTCGTCTGGGCGCAGACCGAAAAGGGCATCCGCGGCTTCGTCGTCCCGACCGACGTCAAGGGCTTCTCGGCCAAGAAGATGGCCGGCAAGCTCAGCTTGCGCGCGTCGATGACCTCCGAGCTCTACTTCGACGACATCAAGCTCCCGAAGGACGCCGTGCTGCCGAAGTCCGACGGCCTCAAGTCGGCGCTCGGCTGTCTGAGCCAGGCGCGCTACGGCATCGCCTGGGGCGTGCTCGGCGCCGCCGAGGCCTGCTACGACGAGGCGGTCAACTACGTCGAAGGCCGCGTCACCTTCGGCCGGCCGATCGGGCACACGCAGCTCGTGCAGCGGAAGCTCGCGATCATCCTGACGCGCATCACGCAGGCGAAGCTCCTGGCGCTCCGGCTCGGCCAGCTCAAGAACGAGAAGAAGATCCACTTCGCGCACGTCAGCATGGCGAAGCAGAACAACGTCGAGATGGCCCTCGAGACCGCGCGCACCTGCCGCGACATCCTCGGCGGCAACGGCATCATGATCGAATACAAATCCATGCGCCACATGTGCAACCTCGAGACGGTGTCGACCTACGAGGGCACCAACGACATTCACCTGCTGATCGTCGGGGCGCAGATCACGGGCGAGCCCGCGTTCGGGGGCTGAGGACAACGATGAAATCCGGAATTTTGCTGGTCCTATTGAGCGTGACGGCGGGCTGCAAGGCGAACCGCTGGCGCGAGCACGACGTCGGCAAAAGCGCCGAGCCCGCCGCCGCCCCGAAGCTGGTCGACGGCGCCGACGCCACGGTCGCGACGCCGGGTCCGGCCTTCGACTTAGACGACAAGTCCGGGCACGCCAAGAGCGAGCTCGTCCTGCGCCTCGACTTCTTCCCCGAGGCGCGGCCGGGCGGGACGATCCTGCCGGTCTGCTACGACCCCTTCGAGCCCAACTTCGATTTGGGGTCGGTGATGTGCGACGGGAAGCCGGAGACGAAGGTGGCGCTGACGGCGGGGATGCTGACCCAGGAATGCTATACGCATCCGGAGACCCCGAAGGTTCCGCCGTCGAAGGCTTTGACGTTGGCGGGGTGCAAGCGGGGGATGGTGCTCGCGCACGCGTTTTCGCCGAAGCTGCGGATCGACGTGGAGTCGAAGGACGTCGCGGCCAGCGCCGTGGCGCCGGCGCCGACCCCTTAAAAGGCTAGGTCAGTGCGCCGCGGCCAGCTTCTCCGCCGCCGCCAGCGCCTCATCCAGATAGCTCCCCGCCCCGATCGTCGCGAACTGAACCACACCCTTCTTGTCCAGGACGACGATCATCGGGATCGCCGACACCATCCACTCTTTGTGAAGCGCGTGCTCTTTGTCGCGCAGGATCGTGAACCCCGGCTTCACGTGCGCCGCATAGTCCTTCAATTCTGCCGTCTCCTCGTCCGACACCGCGACCACCGCGACGTTCTTGTGCATCGCCGCCCACTGCGTGAGCTTGGGGTGCGTCGACCGGCACGCGGGGCACCAGGTGGCCCAGAACTCCATGAGGACGACCTTCCCCTTGAGCTTCTCCATCGAGGCCGGCTCCGACCCGCTGATGGTCTCCAGGACGAAGGCGGGGGCCGCCTTGCCGATGACTTTTTTGCGGACGAGCTCGAGGTCGTCGGGGCGGGCGACCAGCTGGATGTCCTTGGTTTCCGCC
>JAYVWD010000300.1:0-4447 GCA_043786345.1 Pseudomonadota bacterium | reverse complement strand
GGACCTTGACGCAGGCGCCCTCGAGGCGGTCGTGGATCTCGTCGAAGTCGCCGCGGATCGGGAAGTCGTCGCAGACGCCGAAGCGGTAGTAGAAGGCGGAGTTCGTCGCGCTGAACGCGCGGCAGCCCTCTTTCGAGCGGTCGCGCGAGCAGTCGGTGATCTGCGACCCACGGAGGAGCACGCAGACGCCGCCGCTGTTCGGCTGCCCCGTCCGGCGCGCGATTTCGCGGTCGATGGCGGTCTGGCGGTCCGTCAGGAGCCGGACCTGGCGGCGGAGCTCGTCGGCGTCGCGGCGCAAGCGCTCGAGGTCGTCGGCGTCGGTGAGCCGGAGGCCGGCCTCGTTGCCGCCCGCGGCGACGTCGGTCGTCGCGACGGGCGTCTGGGCATCGACCGGCGGCGCCTTCGGGTCCAGGGTCGATCCATACTTCTTGGCGCCTTCGGGCTTGTCCTTGCTGCCGTTGCCGCCGCCGAGCGTGGCTTTGTCGCTGACGCCGGGCGACGTCTTGCCCTCGGCCTTGTCCTGGAGCTTCGCCTTTTCCTCGATCGAGGTTTCCGTGCGGCCGATCTGGGTGGTGAGCGCGAGGGCTTCGGCGGACAAAACCTCGTCGGGGCAGCCGACCAGATCGCCGTCGTTGGGAGCCGTCCTGTCATCGTCGACGCTGTCCGGCTTCACCGGGCACGCAGGCAAGGCGGAGGCCTCGGTGTCGCGGAGCTGCGCGCTCTGCTTCGGCGACTTGCACGCGAGGGCGGCGAAGAGCAGCGCGCCGAGGACGAGGAAACCTGACGTTGCCCGCATGGGACTCTCCGGAACGAGATTGAATTTGGTCATTTGCCCACTTATCGGAATCCCGCAGGATCTCTTAAATGGGTTTCGTGCGAATTTAACGTCCTGATTTCAGAGTCGAATTCAATCCCCGGTTCAGGTCGGCCTTAAACGACCGAAAGGTAGGGCATGGCGTCGCCCCCAACCCTCGATGAATTCCAAGTGGTCGTGCTGTCCGCCCCGGGCACCGAGCGCGACCCGATCGCCAGGGTGCTGCGCTCCGAAGGGTTTCAGCCCACGTTCGTCTCGGACCTGGCGAAGGTGCCGGAGCTGCTGACGAAGACGCGGGCGGCGACCCTCCTCCACGACTGGGCGGCGGTCGATCCGGGCCAGGGCGCGCAGCTTCACCAGCGGCTCTCGAAGATGCCGGAGCACGGCGCGCTCTGCCGCATCATCTATGCGCAGGCGATCACGCCCCAGCTCGTCGCGCTCGCGTCGGATACCGGGGTGCGCCGGCTGATCAGCTACCAGACGACGGTGCTCAACGTCGTCGTCGAGATCAAGATGGCGCTGCACTCGGTGCGCAACCTGCACGAGCTTCAGGCGATCATCTTCAGGTCGAACACGGTCGGCACTTACGAGCAAGTCGACGTGGACGGCGCGGTGCGCAAGGCGCACGAGCAGTTTCCGCACGACCCGGTCGTGACGCTCGAGTTCGGCAACCTGTGCTTCCGGGACGGCGAGTACGAGCAGTCGAAGCTGATCGCGGGGCGCCTCCTCAAAAATCAGCCCCAGAACGTGCGCGCGATGAACCTCATGGCGCGGCTCCTGATGAAGGCGGGCCAGCACGCCGAGGCGACCAAGTACCTGGAGAACGCCAACGGCCTGAGCCCGTTCAACGTCGACCGGCTCCTCCTGCTCGGCGACACGTTCCTCAAGCAGGGCGACAGCAGGAAGGCGTCGACCTATTATGGACAGGCCGTCGAGGTCGACCCCGAGAACCTCGCGGCGACCAAAGGGCTCGGGACCGCGATGCTCTATGAAGGCGAGGTCAACGCGGCGCTCGAGCTGCTGCGCAACAGCGCCTCCGAGGAGGAGGCCGCCGGCCTCTTCAACAACGCCGCCGTGCACGCGGCGAGGCAGGGCCGCGACCTGGACAGCCTCAAGCTCTACCAATCGGCGCTGCAGGTCCTCAAAACCGACAGGCTCAAGCCGGCGGTGTACTTCAACCTGGGGCTGGCGCTCGCGCGGCTCGGGCAATATCCCGAAGCGCAGAAGGCGGTGAAGCGCGCGCTCAAGTACGATCCGGAGCACGAAAAGGCGAACCGGCTCCGGGACCGGCTCGAGCAGCTCAAGAACTGGAACGAGGCGCGCAAGATGAAGCCCCAGGCGTCCTGACGCCGCGGCGTCCCGGCCCCTATTCCTGGACTTCGCTCTTCGCGCCGTCGAGGACCTTGTTGCCCGGGCCGTCGGGGGGAGCCCACTTCGAGGTCGGCTTAGTGCGCGAGAGGCGGTTCCACGTGTGCCCGGTGCGCGGCGCGAGCTTGGCGTCGACGACCTCGTTGCGCTGCGTGAAGCCGCCGTGGAAGTTGACGTCGCAGTCCGAGTCGACGCGCTCGAAGCGGTTGTCGTGGCTCGACCACTGGATGGCCAGGTGGCGGAGGCCGCGGAGGTTGAGGTCCTTGAAGGTGCCGTAGTAGGTGCGGGCGACGCGGAAGTAGCCGTTGCCTTCCTTGCCTTTGTTCCAGGCGTTGCGCGCCGTCACGCCGTCGACGTCGGGATAGAGGACGGTATCCAGGTGCACGGCGTGGCGGCCCGCGTCGATGATCTCCAGGTTCCTGACGTGGGGCGCGACGGCGCCGAGGATCGCGAGGCCGTCGACGATGTTGTCCGGTTTGGCGTTCTCGTATCTGGTCGGGTCGGGATCCTTGCCCAGATCATAGAAGAGCGTCAGATCCTGGACCGTCACGTCCGCGAGCACGGGCGCCAACAGGACTTCGGCGTCGGCGGGGAAGGCCACGCCGACCGGCCTTTCGAGCGTGAGCACGGTTCCTTTGACGCCTTTGACGCGGGTGAGCGTCTGGCGGACGTACGGGTACTGCTTGCGCCAGGTCTTGGCGCCGATGCTGTCGAGGAACGCCGGGTCGTTCGGGGTGCGCACGAGCAGCACGTCGCCGGCTTCGGGGGAGCGGCTCGCGTCCTTGAGCGTCAGGACCGCGTCGGATTCCGCGGCGGCGGTGGCGAGGCGCATCTTCTTGCCTTTGGTCAGGTCCTTGAAGTGCGGATCGCCGACCTTGATCATGGCGACCTCGTCCCCCGGGAACGAGGCTTTGAGGATCGTCCTGCCGGGGCCCGCGCCTTTGAGCGTCAAGCGGTCTTTGGTCAGGGCGAGCGGGGAGGGTAGCTCGAAGGTCCCGGCGGCCACCTCGATGACGTCGCCGGCCTTGGCATTGGCGACGCGCTCGAGCAGCTCCTTGCCTTGGCGCGCGGCGTCGGGGGCGGGGGCGGCAAGAAAGACCATGAGGGCGAGCATTTTCATGCGATTTTGACCTCTTCCGCCGACAATAGCAGACCCGGCAGGACCTGCGCCACGCGGCGCGGAAAGTTTTGCCGCGAAGCGCCGGCGGCGCAAGTGCCCTAACATGAAGAGAGGCTCGTCGGAGGCCGACGCGGAGGGAGCATTTTGAGTGCGCACTTTAGGCGTGGGATCCTGGGCCTGGCCCTCGTGCTGGGCACGGGCGCGTGCACGGCGGCCATTCCCGCCGCCGATCTGAGCGAGGCCGTCGCTGGTAACACGTTCACGCGGCAGGGCGAGTACCTCGTCAGCGCGAGCGACCAGCTCGCCGTCAAGGTTTACGGGCAGGACGCGCTGAGCGGGACCTATACCGTGTCGCCGTCGGGGATGATGACGTTTCCGCTCATCGGCTTCATCCAGGCCGCGGGCCAGACGTCGCTGCAGCTCACCGAGCGGCTCCAGCACGCCCTGCAGTCGTATGTGAAGAACCCGTTGGTGACCGTCGCGGTGGCGACGCGGGACGGCCTCCAGATCTACTTTTCGGGCGAATTCAACAAGCCCGGGGTCGCGGCGCTGGGCGGACGGACGACCTTGCTGCAAGGGGTGGCGGTGGGCGGCGGCCTGACCAAATTCGCCAGCGGACGCATAGTCTTGCTACGTCAGACGGCGACCGGTGCCGTGCAGCGATTTGCGACGACATACTTCAAGCTGCTGAGCGGTAAGAACAACGCCGACCGGCTCACGCTCGAGCGCGGCGACGTGCTGCACGCGGAGTAAAGGGGCCCGAACGGCCCCGACGCTCCGTTTCGCCCGGGAAGGAAACCGGCCGGCGGCGCTTCGCCCGGGCCGAAAGGGTCTCTGACCGGGTCGATGTTCGCCCCCGTCGGCGGCAGCGCGCCGCCGCCGACCGTCGGGCTGTTGCCGCCGGCGTTCGGGTTTTGCCGCGAGTCGCCGGTGCCGCCAGCGGTGCCGGTGGAGCTTCCCGCGCTGCTTCCAGTGGTGCCGGCCGGGTTCTGGCGCGAGTCATCGCCGCCCGTGGTCGTGGCGGTGGTGGTGGTCGTCGTTCCGGCGCCGTCGGCGCCCACAGCCGGGAAATCGAGGCCCTTCTCGCGGGTGATCTGCTCGAGCCAGGCCCTGTTGTGAGCGGCGAGGATGCTCACGTAGCGCGA
>JAYVWD010000299.1:0-8726 GCA_043786345.1 Pseudomonadota bacterium | reverse complement strand
CCCTGGGGGCGGTCGCCTTTCTAAATAAATCACTTTTAGCGCCGAGTCTCGGCGGGTTGGCGCGCGAGATCAGCGGCGTGCGCTTCCGGCTCCTCGAGCTCGGACCCGACCAGCTGCTCGGGGCGGGGCTCAAAGGCGCCGTCGACGCCGCGGTCCACATCGGGTCCCTGGCATGGACCAAGCTCTGGACGACCAAGAAGGTCGGCGACCTGGCCTGGGGTATCTACGCGCGGGCCGGGCACCCGATCGGGACCGTAGCTAGCCCGCCGGAGATCGCGGCCTATCACTTCGTCGTCCCCATGTACTGGACCGGCAGCGAGTTCTCGCCCGGCGACGACTATTGCCCCCTAAGCTGGGAGGAGCGCCGGCGGGGGCACGAGGTCTCGTCGGCCGAGGCGGCGCTCGAGGTCGTGCGCGTGACCGATCAGCTGGCCTTCGTCCCGCACGTGGTCGCGCGAAACCTGCGCGAGTTCTCCGAGGTGGTCGAGGTGCGGGTGCAGGGCTGGGACGAGGTCAAACGGCCCGTCCACCTGTCGGTGCGGTCCGACCGGCTCAAACAGACCCAGATGTTGCGCATCTCAAAAACCTTACAAATTAAGCTGGCTTAGGGCTCGACGAGGCGCCTATTGCCTAAGATGCGCGGCCGATCGACCGATCCATAGGGTAACTCGAACCCAGGAGTGCTCGATGCGTCGCGTTGCGAAGGTAGCCCTTGTCGCCGGACTTGCCATGACCCACGGCTGCGGCAAGACCGAAGAGAAGAAATCGGCGGCCAAGGCCGCGGACTGCGACACCGGCACCGCGAGCAGCGGCAGCCCCAGCGCCAGCGGCTCCACCGCCAAGAAGGCGACCGGGCTCGTGGACGAATGGGGCTTGAGCTCCGGCACGACGAGCACTAGCGGCACCGCGAGCGAGGCCGCGGACAGCGGCAGCCCGGACTGCACGACCACGTCCGGGACCGGTAGCAAGACGACCAAGCCCGCGAAGGCCACCACCGGCACCGGCAGCACCTCGGGCGGGTCCTCCGCCGTCGTGACCACCACTGTCGAAGGTCCTGGCACCGGCTCCGAAACCGTCGTCGCGACCGACGCGACGCTCGGCAAGGTCGAAGGCGAGGCGACCGACACCGGATTTGCCGGCAAATCCACCTATGCCCTGCTGACCGACACGGCCGGCGCGAAGTCGCTGACGTTCCTCGTCCTGCACACCGAGGCGAAGGAGTCGCAGTTCAAGAAGATCAAGGACTGGGGCAAGTGCAAGGCCTGCACGGGTAAGGACGACACGCACTGCAAGGCGGCGACCGGCGCCGACTCGCTCTCCGTGACCTTCATCAGCAGCCTGCCGGGCGCCGACGTCAAGATCGACAAGGCGACGGGCTTTCCGAAGGGCGACGCCAACGAGAAGAAGGACCAGACCGACTTCGCGAGCGGTATGTCGATCTCGCTGTCGACGGTCGTCCAGGCGAAGACGACGGGGAAATTCACCTTCACCCACCGGCCGGCCAAGGTCGGCGACGAGTGGGCGGCCGACGCCGACTTCATGTTCGACGCCAAAAAA
The DNA here is from genome assembly GCA_043786345.1 of Pseudomonadota bacterium. Lineage (GTDB taxonomy): Bacteria > Bdellovibrionota_B > Oligoflexia > Oligoflexales > CAIYRB01 > JANOTL01. The sequence continues at coordinate 7,169 of JAYVWD010000299.1, read as the reverse complement.
TACAAGGCGAAGCTGAGCGGCAAGGTCTATCAGAACGCCGTCGGCCCGACGCCGCCAACCTGCGACTTCACCAAGGAATACCTCGAGCCCACTTACGAGTGAGGTTCGGAGCCCCAAAAAAATGGCCCCGCGGAGCGCTCCGCGGGGTCTTTTTTTGGCGCTCGGCTCAGCCGAGCTGGTGCCCGCGCCGGGTGACCCGCGATCTGGAGCCGCACCTGCTCCAGGGCGTCATCGCCGCCTTGCACCACGAAACGCGCAGGAAAACGGCCGGCCAACTCGCGCCGTCAGGGCGGGGACCGTATCCGGAACGGAACCCCCACTCAGGGGCAGCCGGTCCCGACCCGGTCGAGCGTGATGTCCGAGAACACGTGCACGCCGACGCCGCTGACGGGCTTGGCGTTGCCGCCGACGGCGACCTGGACCTGGGAGTCGGCGAGGCGCGCGCGGCAGTCGAGCTTGACGTGGGTGCCGGCCGGCACGTTCACGTCGACTTCCTTGTCGGCGTCCTCGCCGTCGAGCGGCTCCCGCGCGGCGGTCTTGGTGGCGTCGCCCGAGGCCGGCCTGGGCGTGTCGATCTTTTTGGCGCCGCTCGAGCCGGTGAAGTCCGAACCCTGACAGGCGGCCAGCGCGGCGGCCAGGGAGACGGAAAACGCGAGTCGTTTCATGGCGTAGCCCTACGGAATTGTTGAGAGAATGAGCCCTTTTCGGCGCGTCCCCCAAAAACTTGAGGAATTTCAGAGGCGCTTGAAGACCAGGACGGCGCTGTCGAGCTCCGGCGGCATGACGAGGCTTGAAAGTCCCTCGTCGATCCCCCACGTGAAGTTTTTCTGCTCTTCGTAGGCCAGCCAGTTGCCGCTCGCGAACCGGTGCCGGCTCCCGATCACGACGTAGAGGTCGACGCCCGGCGTGCGGAAGATCTGGCGCTCGAAGGTGTTTCCCGGCGGCGGCCACGAGCAGACGACGGTGCGCGGCTGGTGCTTGGCGAGCGCCGCCACGGCGTCGCTTTTTTCGACCCAGCCGGGATAGCGGATCCTGTGGCTCCAGCTCTGGTCGTCGACGGCCGTCGTCGGCACGCCGGCTTCCTCGAGACGGAGGGCGAGGGTACCGTCGCCGGCACCGACCTCGAGGCAGGGCCGCCCGGTGATCAGCCGGGCGAGGGCGGCGACGAGGTCCTGCGTATAGACGCAGTAGATCCCCAGGCTTTGCACCAGCGACAGGACGCCGCCTTTGGAGTCGACGAAGCGCCACCAGAACCGGAACGCGCGCGCCGTCGACGTCCGCCGCTCGCGGGTGCCGGTGAAGAAGAGCCGCTGCGCGATCATCATGTCGCGGCGCGACAGCTCGACTTTGCCCGATGCCGTGCCGGCCAGCGCCGCGCGCGCGAGCTTCTCGATGGCTTTGAGCTCGGCCTTTGCCGAGGCGACCTCGGGCGGCATCGCGCGCGCCGTCGCGCCCGGACGCCGCGCCTGGAGCTCCCGCGTCCAGCGCTCGATCGTCGCCTGCGCCTTCATCGTCCGCGCGCTCAGGTCGTCGAGGGGGCTCTTTTCCGGCCGGTGCCTGTTTTCACCCTCGGTTCGCACGTCCGCCATCGGGGGTCTCCCTTCTTGTCGTCGCCATCATATCATGCGACGACGAGCGGGGAGCCCCCTGGGCCCCTATCGACTGACGGGGCTCATTGGGTCTCGGCCGGCTTCCGCGTCGACACCAGGTACTCGTTGATGAAGGGCTCGATCTGCCCGTCGAGCACGCTTTGCGTATCCGACGTCTCGTGGTCGGTGCGATGGTCCTTCACCAGCTGATAGGGATGCAGGACGTAGCTGCGCATCTGGCTGCCGAACGACACGTCCTGCTTGGTGTCCTCGAGGGCGTTGGACTTCTGGCGACGGGCCTCGAGCTCGCGCTCGTAGAGGGCGGAGCGGAGCATCTTCCAGCAGTTGTCGCGGTTCTGGTGCTGGGAACGCTGCGTCTGGCTGGCGACCACGATGCCGGACGGCAGGTGCGTGAGCCGGACGGCGGACTCGGTCTTGTTGACGTGCTGGCCGCCGGCCCCGGAGGCGCGGTAGGTGTCGGTCTTGACGTCGGACGGGTTGATGTCGATGACGATGTCGTCGTCGACGACGGGCATCACGTAGACCGAGGCGAAGCTCGTCTGGCGGCGGGCGTTGGAGTCGAACGGCGAGATGCGCACGAGGCGGTGCACGCCGGACTCGGCTTTGAGGAGGCCGTAGGCGTAGGTGCCGCTGACGCCGAAGGAGGCGTTCTTGATGCCGGCCTCTTCGCCGTTCAGCGAGTCGAACATCTCGGTCTGCCAGCCCTTGATCTCGGCGTAGCGCAGGTACATGCGCATCAGCATCTGCGCCCAGTCCTGGGACTCGGTACCGCCGGCGCCGGAGTTGATGGTGATGATGGCGTCGTTGGTGTCGAGCTCGCCGCCGAGGAGGGCCTGGACCTCGAGGGTCTTGAGCTCGGCCTGCATGGAGCCGAGGATGGACTCGCCCTCGACCATGTAGTCCTGGTCGCCGGCGGCCGCCAGCTCGAGGGCCGCGGACAAGTCTTCGAACGACGAGCGGAGTTTTTTGGCGCGGCCGAGGTCGTTTTCGAGGAGCTTTTTTTCTTTGAGGATCGGAGCGGAGGCGACGGGATCGTTCCAGAAGTTGGGGTCGGAGGCGACCTTGTCTTCGATGCGTTTCAGCTTCTCGCCTTTGCCAGGGATGTCAAAGAAACCCCCATACGCGCTCTAACTTTTCTTTGACCGCGCGGGATTCGTTCAGGAGCGACTGGTAGTCCATGGAAATCATCCCTTTCCGTGATAGAGGGGCGTACGATAAAATGCATGGGCCGCCGAGGCAAGGAGCAAAAACGTGATCTTGTTGACCCGCCTGGACAAATCGAAGCTTCTTGTGAATGTGGATGCCATCAAATACATCGAGTCCACCCCGGATACCCTGCTCACCTTCCTCAACGGCGACACCCTGCTCGTCCTGGAGCCGCTGGAAGATATCCAGAAGGCCGTGATAGAATACAGAGTGAAGACCCTGGAAAAGCTGCGCCTGCCCTGACGTTCCCGTCAAAGCCCCCAATTTTTCACATCCTTTTATTCTTCGCGACCACCTCAGCGGAGCAAAAGCCGGAATGGACATCACCAGTATCCTGGGCCCCATATTGGCCCTGGGCGCGATCATTGGCGGCCTCATCATCGAGGGCGGCGCCATCGGGTCCATCATCGCGCCGACGGGCGCCATGATCGTGTTCGGGGGGGCGTTCGGCGCCATCCTGGTCGCGTACCCGCTCCCGGACGTGATCAGCGCGATGAAGGCCCTGCAGACCTTCCTCAAGAACCCGGTCGCGAACCCGGACGCGATCCTGGCCGACATCGTCGATCTGGCGCAGACGGCGCGAAAAGAGTCGATCCTGGCCCTCGAGAAAAAGCGCGACTCCATCAAGTTCGAGCCCCTCGCCAAGGCGATCCGCCTCGCCGTCGACGGCACCGACCCGAACATCATCAGAGACACCATGGAGACCGAAGCCCACGTCGTCATGGAGGACGCGGAGGTCGGGGTCCACTTCTGGGAAGACATGGGCGCCATCGCCCCGACCATCGGGATTCTCGGCGCCGTGCTCGGCCTGATTCACGTCATGGAGAACCTGGATAAGCCCGACATGATCGGCCCCGGTATCGCCGTCGCCTTCTGCGCGACCCTCTACGGGGTCGGCGCGGCCAACATCTTCTTCATCCCGATGGGCAAGAAGATCAAGCGCAAGGCCGTCATGGAAGGGCATGCGCGCCTGATGGTCACGATCGGCGTCGAAGGCATCCTCTCGGGCCTAAACCCGAAGGTCATCGAAGAAAAGCTCTCGGTCTTCTGCCACGGTAAGAAGCACGAAGGCTGAAGCGGACCCAAGGCGGCGATGTCGATCAAGCAAAAATGCCCGGAATTCGAGAACCACGAGCGCTGGCTCGTCAGTTACGCCGACATGCTCACGCTGCTTTTCGCCGTGTTCGTCGTGCTCTACGCCATCCAGATCTCGAGCCACAAAAATGAAGAGAAGAAGGTCGCCGGGTCGATGCAAGAGGCCTTCAACACGCCGCTGCCGGACATCCCGGTGGACCGCCGGGTCGGCCCGGTCGAGCAGGGCTTCGGCATCTTCGACCACTTCAAAGGGCAGTCGATCCGGCCGAGCCTGATCCAGAAGTACCCGTCCAACACCCAGCGCGTGAAGATCATCGACGACGAGATGAACGCGCTCAAGATCAAGCTCGAAGAGCGCATGTACGGGCCGAACAAGTTCCGCGAAGAGACCAAGGACGGCAAGGGCCAGGAGCGCATCGTCTCGGTGCAGCGCACGAGCAAGGGCTTCAAGCTCCAGCTCCTGGCGCGGCATTTCTTCGAGGCGGGCCAGGTCAAGGTCGGGCGCGGCGCGATGAAAGACCTCGACTCCGTGACGCAAATCCTCAAGGACCTCGGCCGGCCGGTCGTCGTCGAAGGCCACACCGACGCCCTGCCGCCGAGAGGCGAGCTGAGCAACTGGGACATCTCGGCGATGCGCGCCACCAACGTCCTGCGCTACATGATAGCCAAGCACAACTTCCCCGCGACGATGCTCTCGGCGGCCGGCTACGCCGACATGCGCCCGATCGCCAACAACGGCACGGAGTCGGGGCGAAACCTGAACCGCCGCATCGAGATCCACGTCGACTACGACACGGAGACGGCCGGGACGCCGCCGGAATGAAGAAGGTCCTCACGCTCGCGCTGGTGGGTTTGCTGGTCGGCGCCGGCAAACCGAAGAAGCCCGTCGAGCCCAAGCCCCTCAACGAGCAGAGCGCCCAGGAGATCCTGCGGCGCTACACGTTCGTCGGCGACTTCGAGCAGCACCCGGGCGAGCGCGAGGTATCGGACGAGCTCTTCTGGCGGTACCCGCTCGTCGTCCCGAAGATCAACTTCGCGATGGAGCCCGAGTTCAAGGACCCGAAGCGGGAGCTCCCCGCCACCAAAGGTGAGGGGCGGCCGATCGACCACCTGAACCGGGGCCGGATCCTCTTCCTCGAAGGGAAGACGTCCGAGGCCAAGGCGACCTGGCTTTCGGGGCGCGCGCGCTATGGCCGCGACTACCCGTTCCACCGGCGCAGCGACTACTTCGTCGGCTACTCGTTCATGACCCTCGCCGGCAAGGACATGAAGGCGCGGGGCGTCGCCTACGAAGATTCCGGGATCAAGGCCGTCCTCGCGAACGCGGCGACGTTCCTGAGCTGGGCCTTCATCGTGAAGGAGGACCAGCCGGACCCGGTGGTCGAGGACGCCGCGCCGAAGGGGCTCTACAACCTCGCGGCCATCTACTGGCAGTATGACCGCTTCGAGGGGGCCTACGGCGCCGCCGAAAAAGGTCTCAACTTCCTGCGCCGGACCGGCCGCAGCGAGTACCGCGCGCAGTTCCACCGGATCGCGGCGGAAGCCTTCATCAAGAACCGGACGTATCTGGAGGCGGTCCGCGAGCTGGACGCCGCCATCCGGCAGGACGACCACGACCTGAAGCAGGCTTCGGCGGCGTTCGCGCGGGTCGGGGACATCTACTTCGACCTCAACAACTACGACCTCGCCGAGGACGCGTACGCGCTCGGCGCCAAGCTCGACGAGGAGCAGCTTTCGATCAACCCGGCGCAGCTCGTCCTGCGCGGCGAGTCGCTGTTCTGGCTCGGCAAGTTCTCGGAGGCGCAGAAGCTGCTGCACTTCGCGCTCGAGGGCAGCAACTACCGGAAAGAGACCGCGCCGATGCCGGTGGAATATCAGGGCTACGCGGCGCTCCGGATCGCCGATGCGTACCTGGCGCGGAAGGACTTCGAAAAGGCGAAGCTCGAGTACTACAAGGTGAGCCACGAGTACCGCAGCGTGCCCGCCGGGCGGCTGGCGAAAATCCGCGAGGCCTGCCTGGAACTGCCGTTTTATCAGGGCAAGAACGTCGGGCACGCGCGCGAGCTGCTCGAAGAGGCTAGGGTGGGGCCCGAGGTCCCGGCCGTGGCGCAGGAGCTCGCCTGGTCCTGCCAGGTCGGCAGCTTCACCGACCGCGACCGGACGCCCGAGATGCTGGAGCGGGTGAAGGCGTTCGCCGGGACCTACCCGGAGTCGCGATTCCTCAAGTCCTTCGCCGAGCCGGTGCGGTCGTTCCAGGCCGCCAAGATCGCGCCCTACTTCGAAAAGGGCGACGGCTACCGGGCGCTGAGCTTCTTCGAGAAGAACCGCCGGAATCTCTTCCCCAAAGTGTCGCCGGAGCTGGCCGGGAAACTCTTCGCCGCCTACGTGGACGCCTACCGGCCCGAGGCCGCCAAGGAGTTCTACGAAGTCGCGCACAAGAACGCCGAAAACACCGACATCCAGGCCCTCCGCGAGGCGGTCGTCGCCGCCGAGCTGGTCGATAAAAAGGCCGGCAAGGAGTGGGCGAAGAAGAACGCCAAGAACGCCCAGGACCTGGTCAAGCGCGGCTGGACCCTGCCCCCGGGAAAACAGGGGGCGAACTACGTGCTCCGCGTGCTGAACTCCGGCACGGCCAACAAGCACCTCACCTGGCTCCACAGCCTCGCCCAGACCTGGGGACAGAAGGAGTCCGCGTACACGTGCGACCTCGAGTACCCGCTGCTGTCGCGGCTCTATGAGGTGCGGCCGGACGCCCGCGCGCAGACCATCGGGCGGGTGACCGAGATCATCACGGCGGATCTGCCGGACCTCTTCAAGCGGGACGAATCCTGCGCGCTCTCGCTGCTCGAGCTCGAGGCCCGCGCCCTCAAGTCCGAGCCCAAGACCTTGGCCGAGCGGTACGTGAAGCGCGGCGATTGGCCGCTCGTCGGCGGCTTCCTCCACACCTTCTGGACCGTCTCCGAGCACGTCTATGACGACGGCGACAAGGCCTCGGCCCGCAAGATGTGGGAAGTGATCAGAGACAAGGGCCCGGCCGGGGCGCCCGAGGTGCAGTTCGCCAAGGCGCGCCTCGATCCGACGAAAACCGAGCTGGAAAAGCTGTGGGATTGACCTCGTATGCAACGCGGCAAAGACATCGCGGGGCGCTTCCCCGGGCTTTTCCTGGTGCACCACAACGTGCCCGGCGGGACGTCGCGGGCCACGCGCATCCGGAGCACCACCTGGCCTGCGCCGCTCGAACCAAACCGCGACCGCCAG
>JAYVWD010000298.1:0-3822 GCA_043786345.1 Pseudomonadota bacterium | reverse complement strand
AGGTGGTTTCATCGCCGCCCATGCGCACGTAGAAGGCCCGCTGGATGAAGTCGAATGCCGAATTGTATTGGGCGAAGGTCACGTCCGGGTAGAAGGCGGCGGCGCGCTGGTAGAAGGCCGTCAGGTCGAGCTTCGTCCAGTCGTTCCGCGCCGGATCGAGCGCCGGGATCCAGGCCGGGGCGTTCGCCGTGACGTTCCACGCGCTGTCGCGCAGGAAGTCCGGGGGCATGATGCCGACGCCGGAGTCGCCGAGCTCCGCGACCCGGGCCCGGGGGAAGTCCTCCTTCACGCGCGGCGTCCAGTAGGCCGCGCCGTACGCGCCGGCGCTGCAGCCCGTCACCAGCACCTTCGGCGCGTCGGGGTAGGTCGCCTTCACGTAGTCGAGGACGGCCTTGGCGTTGGCGGCGCCGCGGTGGTGTATCGGGAAGCTCGTCCCGTCGGGCTGCGTGTAGATCACCTCGCTCGCGCCCCAGTGCACGTCGCCCGTGCAATAAGGGATGAGGACGTGCGTCCAGCCCCGGTAGGGGTTGTCGGGGTTCGTACGGTCGTAGACCCCGCCCATGCCCCCCGCCGCCGATTCCCGCAGACTGTCCACCGAGTCGGTGAAGGTCGCCGTGGCGACCGCGCAGGTCTCGGCGTTCCAACAGGCCCCGCCGCCGATGAAGTCGACGATGACGTTGGGTGAGGTGCCGGCGTTCACGAAGAACGAATAGGGCGCGCCGCGCGCGCAGAGGGTGTCGCCACCCGTCGGGTGCTCGACCCAGCCGCCCGGAAGGTCCTGCGCCGCAGCGGCTGCAGCCCACGCCAGTATAAAGACGATACCCGTGACCCGCGCGCGCATGCACACCTCTTTGTGATCCTCAGCCCTCAAGTCCGTGAACCCTATCAAAGGAATGGACTGCGAGGCTGCATTTTTCTAACGTGGGGTGCATGGCGGAAGAGAAGATCCTCGTCATCCAGCTCCGGCAACTCGGCGACATTCTGCTGACGACGCCCGTCTTGCGCGCCGTCAAGAAGGCGAAACCGCGCGCGCGGCTGACGTTCCTCAGCGCCGCGATGGGCCGCCTCGTGCTCGACGACTGCCCGTTCCTGGACGAGCACTTCTTCTACGAGGACGAATGGACCTGGCGCGAGGAGGTGCGCCTGGCCAACACCCTGCGCGAGCGCCGTTTCGACCTGGTCCTGGACTTCATGAACAACCCGCGCAGCGCCTTTTATTCGATGCGCTCGGGCGCCACGGAGCGGCTCGCGTTCAAGTCGGCGCGGCGGCTCGCCTATACGCAGATCGTCCGGCGCCCCGACGCCGGCCGCTACATCGTCGACGAAAAGTTTGACCTGCTCCGCGCCGCCGGCTTCAACCCCACGGAACAAGGGCTGATTTTGCCCTGGTCCGAGTCGCATACGCGGCCGCTGATGAAGCTCTGGGGCGAGCACCCGCGCTTCCGCGCGGCGCCGCTCGTCGTCACCCTGAGCCCGACGCATCGGCGCGCGGAGCGGCGGTGGCCGCTCGACCGCTTCGCGGCCCTGGGCGACCTGCTGGTCCGGGAGTGGGGCGCCGAGGTGCTCTGGCTCCACGGTCCCGGCGAGGAGGAGGAGGTGGCGGCGGCGCGGGCGCTTTGCAAGGAGCCGACGATCCTGGCGCCGAAGACCAGCTTCCGCGAGATGGCGGCGCTCGTCGCCAACACCGACCTCTTCATCGGCAACTCGAACGGGCCGAGCCATGTGGCCGTGGCGAACGGCGTGTGCTCCCTGCAGCTCCACGGCCCGACGCACGCGCGCTCCTGGTGTCCGATGACGGACAAGCACCGCGCCGTCGAGGCGGGGGTGACCCAGCGGATGGACGAAATCACCGTCGCCTCGGTGTGGGAGGCCCTCGCGGCCATGGCGCCGACGATCCTGACGCAGGCGGGCCTGGCGCGCGGCAGACGGCCCCGTCTCAGCTGGCGGAGCTAAAGACCGATGGATGCCGCTGCCTGGAAGGCCGTCGAGGCGGCCGATTTCCCCTTTACTGACGCGGAGTTCCTCGCGGCGCTCGAAACCTGCGGGCCGGCGACCAAAAAGGGCGGCTGGGAGCCGGCGCCGGTGCTTTTGACCCGCGACGGGCGGCTCGCGGCGGCGCTGCCGACCTACGTCAAGACGCACAGCTACGGCGAATACATCTTCGACTGGGATTGGGCGCGCGCCTTCCGCGACCACGGGCAGCGCTACTATCCGAAGCTCGTGAGCATGGTGCCGTGCACGCCGGCGACGGGTCCCCACCTGCTGACCGGGGCGGGCGCCGACACGGGGGCCAAGGGCCAGCTGGTCGACGGCCTCGTCGCGCTCCACGAGGCGCGCCAGACGAGCTCGGCGCACGCCCTGTTCCTGCCGGAAGCGGAGCTGCCGCTCTTCGTCGAGCGCGGCTTTCTGGCGCGGAAGACGCTGCAGTTTCACTGGCAAAACCGCGGCTACCGCGACTTCGCCGACTACCTCGAGGCCTTCGTCGGCAAGCGCCGGCGCCAGATCCTGCGCGAGCGGCGCCAGGTCCACGAGCAGGGGCTCGTCATCGAGCGCCGCACGGGGGCGCAGCTCTCGGCGGCGGACGGCCGGGTGATGCACGGCTTTTACCGGGCGACCGTCGACAAGAAGGAGGCGTTGGCGTACCTGCCCGAGGCCTTCTTCGAAGCCATCTTCGCCACGATGCCGGACCGCATCCTGCTCGTGACCGCCGCGCAGGGCGGCAAGGTCGTCGCCGCGGCCGTCAGCTTCTACAAGGGCAAAAACCTGTACGGGCGCTACTGGGGCGCCGACGCTGAGTACCGGAGCCTGCACTTCGAGCTCTGCTACTACCAGACGCTGGACTTCGCCCTCGAGCGCGGGATGCAGCGCGTCGAGGCCGGCGCGCAGGGCCCGCACAAGATCCAGCGCGGCTTTCTGCCGAGCGTCGTCCATAGCGCGCACCTGATCCGCGAGCCGGCGTTCCGCGCCGGGGTCGCGCGCTATGTCGCGGACGAGGCGGCGGTGCTCGACGAGACCATCGCGGGCTTCGAGGGCAGCCCCTTTCTCGGAGATCAATGAGCGAGCGGGGACGCCTTGGCGGCATACTGGCCGCGCATCTTGAGCTGGTCGATCAGCCCTTCGAAGAACTGGCGCGGCCAGCGCTTCTGGCCGAGGTTCACGAGCACCTTCGGGATAAGGCCGCGCGGGTCCGTCTTCACCTCGAGCTTGATCTCCGTCCCGGCGCCGCCGTCGACCGGCGTCAGGATAAACTCGCTTACGTGCAGAAAGCCGAGGACCTTGTCGTCCTCGAGGTAGGCCTTGTCCGGGTCGTCGACGGACTTGACGAAGAACCGCAGCGCGCCGTTCGGGAGCTGGTCGGCCTGCGCGAGGTTGACGTAGTAGCGGTCGGTGACCGGCCAGGGCATCGCGAGGTGCGTGTACTCGAGCCGCGAGTTGGGCGTGAGCTGCTTCAGATCCCGGCGCTCCGCGATCATCGGCATCCAGTCGGCGGCGGTCTTGTTGTCCTTCATCACCGCGGCGATGTCGTCGAGGCGCGCGGGGATCAGCGCGGCGCCCCGCACGGCGATGATGTCGCCATCGTTCAGCAGCTTTTTGTAGACGGTGATGCCGTCGCCCTCGGAAACCGTTTCCCAGCCGTCAAGGCTGTCGGCGGCGCCGGCGAAAGCGGGCGCAATCGAGGCAAGGGTCAGGGCGAACGCGAGGGCTGAGACGACGGGGCGCATAGGCTTCGGGCCTCCTTGGGTCCTGCTATCGGCAGGCGCTCCGCAGGCTTGAAAGTATCTTGTTCAATACCCTGAAATAACTGAAAGATATTTCAATATT
>JAYVWD010000297.1:0-4630 GCA_043786345.1 Pseudomonadota bacterium | reverse complement strand
CGTCGCTCCAGGCTTTGAACAGGGCCTTCTCGGCCGCCGAGAGCGCGCCGCCGGCGGCGGCGGTCGGCATGGTGCCGGCGGTGACGCGGACGAGGCCGCGGACGCCGCCGGTCTTCGCCAGGGCGAACGTGCTGAGGTCGGGAGCCTGGGCGCCGGCCTTGTGGCAGCCGGCGCACTTGGCATCGATGAGCGCCTTGAGGTCGGCGACGTAGGTCACCTTGCGCACGGCGCTCCCGGAGCCCGACGTCGCGCCCGATCCTGATCCCGTGCCGGTTCCCGTGCCTGGCGCCGGAGCGGGGCCGGGAGCCGGAGCGGGGGCGGGAGCCGGATCCGCGGCGGGAGCGGGCGCCGGAGCGGGCGCCGGAGCGGCGGCGGGCGCCGCCCCGCTTTTTTTGCAGATGTCCTTCATCGGGTTCGGGAGCGCGTCGGCGGACGGCGCCGGGGCGGCCCCTTCGAGCATCCCACCCTCGACCCACTGCGCAAAAACCTCCTGCTGCGCCGCCGCGAGCGCCCCGCTCTGGGGCATCGTGCCGGCCTTGATGCGGTTGAGGCTCGCCTCCCCTTCGACGACGAGCGCCGCGAAGGTCGAAAGATCGGGCATCGTGCCGCCTTCCTTGCCGCTGTGGCACGCGGCGCAGCTCGCCGCGACCAGGGGCCCGACGTGCTGCGTGTAGCTGATCGGCGTCGCGCTCGCGAGGGCGAGCGCCGCCTTCGTCTCGTAACAGCTGTACTCGTCGTCGCTGAACTTCCGGGCGGAGAGGCCGGCCGCGCCGGCCTTGGACTTCCGGTCCTGCGCTTCGAGCGGGGCACAGGCCTGGAGCAGGGATAACAGGAGGGGGACGGTCAGGGTGGCTTTCATCAATTTGTTCCTCGAAAAGCCCGCGGCGCGAGGGGCGCCGCCAAATCACACAAAGGGGCCTCGGCGCGCTTTGGCGCTCGCTTGAGGACAAAATGAAAAGACATGGGATCCGGGGGTTTGGCGGCACTTCCGCGGGGGAAATCCGGCCGCTCCCGGGGCTGGCTCAGAGCACGGTCATGGTTTCGACGACCAGAACTGACCGCTCGGGGATCTCGACGCCCTGCACGGTGCGCAGCGTGCCCGCCACCTCGACCCGCCGGCCTTCGACGAATCGGGCCTGGAATCCGTGCGTCTCGAGATCGAGCTCGACCACCGTGCCGTCCTCCCGCGTCAGCGCGGTGCCGGTCGTCTCGCCGCCGACGGCCATGACGCGCGTGAGCACGCCGCGCTCCGCCGTGGCCACGGGGGCCACGGCGGCGAAGCTGGCGCTGTAGAGCGTGACGACCGTGCCGTCGCCGAAGGTCTCGTTGACCACCACCGCCGACGGCACGCGGTCGCGGCAGGAGCGCCCGCGATTGTCGATCACCTCGATGCCGGTCATCGTCGCGGGGTCGCCGGCCGCGAAGGAGCCGCCGACGTAGCGCTTGCTCCCGCAGTGATACGCCGTCTCCTGCAGGTTGAAGACCTTCGGCTCGGGGTCGACCCTGATCTCACACTGGCCGAGGACGGTCGTGCGCAGCGTGGCGACCGGCGCCACGAAGCCGTTGATCAGCTGTAACTTCACGTGCACGTCGCATTCCGGATTCGGATCGGCATCGGGTTGCTCGTAAAGCTTGAACACGCCGGGCTGGACGCTGCCCCCGCCGGCGATGGGATCGGGCGAGGCGTCGCGCAGCGCGGATTTCGTCGATTGGTTGTCGCCGCAGGCAATCATTGCCGTGGCGAGGCTCAGTGTGGCGATCAGGTGTTTCATGGCGGAGCTCCTTCTCCATTGGACGTTCTTGGAGAAGGTCCTAGCAAAAGCGAGTCCACTTCTTTAGGCCTGACCGGCCAGTCAATTCCTTATACTGAAGTCAGAATGCAGCCTTGTCTTTCACAACCCGACGAGGAGCGCCGCGAGCAGGCAACCGGCGGCGAGCACCGCCAGCGCGTCGTCGATCTGGTTCCATGTCTTGCTCATCCAGGTGCAAACCCCGCGTTTCATTGCGCCAAAAAGACGGTTTGCGAGGGCGCGCCTTCGGTCGCCGGCAGAAAGGAGTCCGTCACGAGCGCGCCGAACCGGTGCAGGCGCTGGTCGAGGTAGACTTTGGTCGACGGTTTGAGCCCGAGAGCATTGGTGATTTCCGGGCCGCCGAAGTCGACGACCAACTCGAAGGCGGCGTCGCCGCCGACCGTCGTGGCGGTGCCGTCGGGAAGCACCACGGAGCCCGTCGCCGCGATCTTCTTGAGCGTCACGACGCCGGCAAACACCCCGCCGGCGGGCGCGGCGGCGTTGTCACTCGAGAGGATCGTCGCCGTGATGCCGGTCCATTGACGGTCCTTCGGCAGCTCGACGGCAAAACGCCCCATGAGCGCGCGCGGTGAGAGCGAGTGCGGCAACGGCGGGTCGAACTGTACCACGACGTTGGAGCCGCCCGTCTGCACGGTGATCTTGCGCGCGGGCTGCACCGTGCAAACGATGCCCTCCCAGCCCTTGAGCTTGGCCAGGGCCGCGGCGCGGCCCCGGAGCGGGAGCATCTCGGTGGTGGCGGCGCCCGAGACCTTCTTCGCGGCGGCGTCGGCCTCGGTGCCAGCCGAGGTCGGCTCCGCCACGGCGGCGACCGTGAGGCTGGCGACGTTGACTTCGCTGGTCGCGCGCAGGACGAGCGTCGGGGTCGCCGTGATGGTGTAGTCCTGGGTGAACGGGCCGAAGATCTTTTTCTTCCCCTTGGCTACGACGGCGACGCCGCGCAGGTTCTCATTGATCAGGTCGTCGGCGGCGTGGGCCTCGTCGATGCCGCCGCAGTCCTCCACGAGCTTCGCCTCGTCGTCGGCGGTCGTGCCGTCGTCCATGCCGCCGTCGTCGGCGCCGGGATCGAGGCTCGAGCCGGGATCGGGGCTTGCCGGCCCGGGGGCGGGCGTGGCGGCCGGAGCCGGCTTTGCCGCGTCCTTATCGGCGGCCTTGGCGGCCTTGGCGTCCGAGGTCGTGCCCGAGCCCGAGCCCGAGCCCTTGGGGGCGGCGTCGCCCGAGCCGGGCATATAGTACGGCGCCACCGGGTGCTGCTCCGACCCGCAGGCGAGCAGGCCGAGCGCCAGGACGGCGGGCGAAACGAAAGTGGCTATCCGTGCCATGGTAGATCCTCCAAATACCCAAAGGGGCCTCGGAGAATCGTCCCGGTTTCCATGAGCCCCGCTTTTGGCGGGGCGATTCCGCTATTGATCCGGAGGCTTGAGACCCGAGCGCGGCGGCGAATTTCGCGCCACCCCGCTCTGGTCAGGCGACCGGCTCGGGCTTTTTGTGGGACACCAGGTCGAAGCTGAGCTCGGCGGCGCCGTCCCGGTAATCGACGACGACTTTGCCGCCCTGGGCCAACTTGCCGAAGAGGAGCTCGTCGGCGAGCGGCTTCTTTACCTTGTCCTGGATCTGGCGGGCGAGGGGCCGGGCGCCGAAGGCCGGGTCGAAGCCTTTGAGGGCCAGGAACTTGCGCGCGGCGTCGGTCACCTCGAGGTGGACCTTCTGCTTCGCGAGCTTGGTGCGGACGTCGCCGAGGAACTTGTCGACGACCTTGAGGATGACGTCCTCGCCGAGCGGCGCGAACGAGATGATCGCGTCGAGGCGGTTCCGGAACTCCGGCGAAAACAGGTCCTTGACCGCCTGGCTATCGCCGGCGCCGAGCCCGACCTGGCGGTTGAAGCCGATCGAACCGGTCGCGAGCTCGCGGGCGCCGGCATTGGTCGTCATGACCATGATGACGTTGCGGAAGTCCGCCTTGCGGCCGTTGGCGTCGGTCAGCGTGCCGTGGTCCATGACCTGGAGCAGGATGTTCTGGATTTCGCCGTGCGCCTTCTCGATCTCGTCGAGCAGCAGGACGGCGTGCGGCGTCTTCGCGATCGCGTCGGTGAGCAGGCCGCCCTGGTCGAAGCCGACGTAGCCCGGAGGCGCGCCGATCAGCCGGGACACCGTGTGGCGCTCCATGTACTCCGACATGTCGAAGCGGATGAATTCGACGCCCATGATCCGCGCGAGCTGCTTCGCGACCTCGGTCTTGCCGACGCCGGTCGGCCCGGCGAAGAGGAAGGAGCCGATCGGCTTCTCCTCGTCGCGGAGGCCGGAGCGGGCGAGCTTGATCGCGGCGCACAGGACGCCGATCGCCGGGTCCTGGCCGAAGACCACGCCCTTGAGCGCCGGTTCCAGGTCCTTCAGGCTTTGGCGGTCGGTCGAGGAAACTTTCTGGGCGGGGATCCGCGCCATCTTCGCGACGACGTTCTGCACGTCGATGGCGGTGACCCGGAGGGGCTTGCCGGCGATGCGGAACTTCTTCGGCCGGAGCGCGAAGGCGGCGCCGGCCTCGTCGATCACGTCGATCGCCGTGTCGGGGAGCTTGCGCTCGCGCAGGTGGCGGGCGGCGAGCTCGACGGCCTGCCGCAGCGCGTCGTTCGTGTAGACGACGTCGTGGTGTTCCTCGTAGCGGGATTTGAGGCCCTTCAGGATCTTGATCGTATCCTCGATCGAGGGCTCGTCGACGTCGATCTTCTGGAAACGCCGGTCGAGGGCGTGGTCGTTCTTGAAATGCTGGCGGTATTCCTTGTAGGTCGTCGAGCCGATGCAGCGGAGCTGACCGGAGGCGAGCG
>JAYVWD010000296.1:0-1987 GCA_043786345.1 Pseudomonadota bacterium | reverse complement strand
CTCGACCATCGTCAGCGTCTTTTCGCGGCTCATCACCGGCTTTTCTTTTTCGGGCGCCTCGACCTTGGCCTTGGCGAAGCGGGTTACGGTGATCGAGGTCGGGACGTCGCTCGTCAGGAGGACGGCGAGGGCCATCTCCGCATAGGTTTCCGGCGCCGGGTTGGTGACGAGGTTGTTGCCCTTGTTGGTCGAGATCGCGTAGCCGGACAGCGTGTTGGTGTTGAGCACCCGCGTGATCAGCACCGAGTTGGCGTCGATTCCGGATTCGGTGTCGTAGGCGGCGACGACGGCCATGCCCATGACGGAGTCGCCCTGCGTCAGGCGCGCGAACGTGCGCTCGTCGACGGCGCGGGTGTTCCAGAGGCTGGCGTAGGCGGCCTTGATGGCGCATTCGACCGTATCCGGCACGAGGTGCGCGCGGGTCGCCCCGAATTTGTTCGCCTTGTACTGGACCAGGCACGCGCCGCCCGCGTCGATGTCCAAGGCCGGCCGCGCCTTGAAGCTGTCGTAGAGGCCGGCACCGTTGAAGTTGGCGACGTCCTCGGCGTTGGCGCTCGAACGGAACTTGACGCGCTTGACGCCGGGCAGCACCTCGGCGAGCCGCGCCTTCACGGCGGCGATCATGCCGCCTGGCATCGTCGCCTTGAGGAAGCCGGCCTTGACGCCGTCGGCGAGCTTGCGGCGCTCAGCGGGCGACAGCGCGCCGCCGTTCTCGGCGGCGACGAAGGCGTCGACGTCGGCCTTGAGGGCCGCATTTTCCGGCAGCTCCAGGGTCTGCCGGTAATACGAGAACGGCACGCCGAAGCCGTGGGGGCTCACGTCGTAGCCGAGCTGCGCGCTCATGGTACCGGCTTGGGTCTTGCGTCCGAGCACCAGCTTATGGCTCAGGAAGCCTAAGTTCGCCGCCTTGGCGCCGAAGCTCCGTTTTAGCTTGAGGCAGGCGCCGGCGTCGGCGCCCGGGCACATCTCGTCGTAGGAAAGCAGCGCCGTCGTCGGCTCCCAGGACATGCGCACCCAAGGCTGCGCGAGCCGCGCGTCGAGCTTCGCCTTGACCTCCTCGTCGGTGCTCGGCTCGATGACGAACCTGTCCATCGCCACCGTCAGGTGCACCGGCTTCCCGTCCAGGCCCTTGAAGTCGGGCGCGTCGGCGGCGGCGTGTCGTAGCATTATGTTCGGGGTGCGGCGCTCGCGCGACTTCAGGTTCACGTGCGAGTCGAGTCTCGACGCCCTGATGAAGCGCTTTTGCCGCCGCACCGCGCTGCGCCGCTACGACGCCTCGGGCGAGCGCACCGAGGCGTCCTATAGCGTCGAGCTCGCGAGCCCGGCCGCCCTCCCCGAGCTCGCCGCCGCCGTCCGCACCCTGTCGCCCTCGGCCCGCCTGCTCGTCATCGACCAGCAGGGCAAGGCGCTGGAATGACGCCGTGATCGAGCAGCCGCCGCGCCTGGAGAAAAAGCTGGCGACGGGCCTCGTGGATCCCGAGCTGGCGGGCGCCTTCCTGAGCCGGCTGCGCGCCGGGATCGTCGAGGAGTTCCAGGGGCGCGCCGTCCATAGCCTCTACTTCGACGACCACGAGCACTCGCTGCTGCGGGCCCACCTGGCCGGCGTCGACCGCCGCTTTAAGCTGCGCGTGCGCTGGTACGGCGCCCCGGGCAGCACGCCACTTTCGGCCCTCGCGGCGGCGACGACGCTGCACCTCGAGGTGAAGGAGCGCCGCGGCCAGGTCTCGCTCAAGTCCCTCCTCAAGCTCAGCGCGGCGCGGCCGGGCGCCGCCTCGGCCCTGCGCGTGATCGCCGCGATCGGCCAGAGCGGCTCCGCCGAAGCCGCCGCGGCGCGGCGCGTGCTCGGGCCCCACGCCGCCGCCCTCGGGATCCTCGCGCCGCACTGCCTCGTCAGATATGAGCGCCGCTATCTCACCGCCCTCGACGCCGGCGGGGCGCGGATCACCCTCGATTTCGGACTGCGCGGCGGCGCCTGGGACCCCCAGGG
>JAYVWD010000295.1:0-2219 GCA_043786345.1 Pseudomonadota bacterium | reverse complement strand
CCGTCGTAGCTCGCGCCGTAGGCATCCCCGACGAAGCTCAAGGTCGCCGTGTTGAAGGCCTTCTTCTCGAGCTTCGCCAGGTACCGCCGGTCGCTTTGGGCCGGCGACTGCGCCCAGGCCACCGTCTGCAGGCCGATCCGGTTGTCCTCGGCGCACAGCCCGGGGTGCAGGATGAGCAGCTTTTTCCGCGCGCGTTTCAGGGCTTTGACGGCCTTGATGACGGCGGGCGCCTGGACCGTGAGCTCGTAGTCCACCGTCGCCTGGAAGCAGAGCTCCTTGGCGCTGGTGCGCAGGATCTGCACCTTTTCCGAGGGCACGACGAGGACGTCCGGCAGCTCGACCTTGAGGTCCAGGATCTTTTCCGAAAGGACGACGACGCTCACCGGCTTGGTCTTGGTCGCGATCTGGAGGACCTGCGGCGGCCACTCGGCGCGCGCGAGCCAGGTCACGGCCTGCCACGGCGGCTGCGCGACGATGAGCGCCCGCGCCTCGTAGGTGCCGCCTTCGGCGTCGACCGACCACAGGTCGCCGATCCGCTCGGCGCTGACGATGCGGCAGCCGGTGTGAACGGTTACGGCGGTCTTGACCTGCGGGAGGTCGAGCGCGGCATGCAAGGCGTCGTCCCAGACGTCGGTATGAAGCGGCGCCGCGTGGAAGCCGGCGCGCTCGGCGAGCGCGGCGAGCGCGGCGCCCCAGACGTCCGGGATGCCGTAGGCGCTGCAGAAGTGCTCGATGACGACGGCCGCCGGGGCCTTCCGGGTGTTCTTCCAGTAATGCGAAAAGGGGTGGTTGCGCTCGGCTTCGTGCGCTTCGGCCGCCTCGTCCGCGTCCGGGTCGTCGCCCTCGGGAGCGACGGCGTGGGGCGGCGGGCGCTTCAGGATCTCCAAGACCTCGGGCCACTGCCGCGAGGCCGCGAAGCCGCCGAGCGTGCGCGCGCCCTTCGGGGTGAACCACTCGCCGATCTCGAACGGGGCGATGCGGTTGCCCGCGAGCACGCCGCCGCTCTTCTGGCGCCGCGGCACGAGGGTCGCCAGGTCGGGACCCTCGGGGTCCTGCTTCAAGGTCTGCGCCCAGTACTCGAAGAGCGCGTCGGAGATTCCGTTCAAGCCATAGCCGAAGGCGCGCTCCGAGGACGCGGCCGCGCGCAGCCGGCCGCCGAGGGTCGACTCGCGCTCCAACAGAGCGATCCGCAGCTCGGGGCGGACCGCCGCCAGCCGGGCGGCCGCAAGGACGCCGGCCACGCCGCCGCCGGCAATGATCACGTCGTAGGCAAGCGCGTTCGGTTCGGCCATCTCGCCTCCTCCTCGGTCGTTGGACATCTCTTCTCTCTATAGTAGAAAAGATCGCTGAACCGCAAGGAGGGGCCGATGCCGGACCGGCTCGCGCTGGAGGCCCGGGGCCTCGTTAAAAAGTTCAAGGACGTCACCGCAGTAGGGGGCATCGACCTGACCCTGGCGCGGGGCGAGTGCCTGGCGCTCCTGGGCCCCAATGGCGCCGGCAAGACGACGACCGTCGAGATGCTGGAGGGGCTGCTGGCGCCCGACGCCGGCACGATCCACGTTTTCGGGCTGCCGCTGCCCGGAAAGCGCCGCGAGATCATGGAGCGGATCGGCGTGCTGCTCCAGGAGACGAACCTCTACAAGCGCTTCACCGTGCGCGAGACCCTGACCCTTTTCGCCAGCTTTTTCGCGGCCCCGGAGGACCCGGCAAGGATCCTCGAGCGGCTTTCCCTCGCCGACAAGGCCGACGTGCAGCTCCGCAAGCTCTCCGGCGGCCAAAAGCAGCGCGCCTACCTGGGCGTGAGCCTGATCAATAACCCCGAGCTCCTGTTCCTCGACGAGCCGACGACCGGCCTCGATCCGCAGGCCCGCCGCGCCACCTGGGACCTCCTCGCCGGGATCAAGGGCGAGGGGCGCAGCATCCTTTTGACGACCCATTATATGGAAGAGGCGGAGGTCCTCGCGGACCGGGTGGCCATCATCGACCACGGCCGGGTGATCGCCCTCGGCAGCCCACGCGCCCTGATCGAGGCGCACTGCGAGGGCCAGACGCTGCGGCTGAGCGTGAAAAAGGGCCCCAAAACAGCGCAGTGGCCCGCCGGGGCGCGGGTCCTGGCAGCGGCCCCGGACGCGGAGGGGGACCTGGTGGTCGTCGAGGCGACCGTCCGCGAGGTCGCCACCGAAATCCCCGCCTATTTTGCCGCGGCGCTGAGCGCGGGG
>JAYVWD010000294.1:0-1965 GCA_043786345.1 Pseudomonadota bacterium | reverse complement strand
GGCGTCATGCTCATCGAGGCGATCGGACGGGGCTCGTCTTCTGCGGAGCTGGAGCAGAACGTCTTGGTTTTGTCGCAGACGTAACCGCAACCTGTGACGAGGGTCCAGGCGGCGACGACGACGAGCGCCGGCAGGCGGGCGTTCAGCATCGCGGGGTGTCCTCCATGGGGGGGGCTTGAGGGGGAGTCGCCGGCGTCCCTTTCGCAAGTTCCGTTCCATGCATCTTAACGCGGTCTTACCGGATTTTTAGAGCGCGCACATGTGCACGATAGGTGACACCCATGCTCATCCGCGCTAGTATTTTCCATTGGCTTTCCAGGGGAATATCCGATGCTGGTTTTAAACACGATTCTGTTTATGGCGGCGGCGCTCCCCCCGGTGACGGCGCGGCCGGACGTGAGCCAGCGCCTCGGCGCCGTCGTCTGCGCGGCCGAGCCCGACAACCGCCCGCTCGGCGCCTGGAAGCAGGGCGTGTACGACGCGCAGCTCGACGGACGGCGCGTGGACCTGCGCGCCGGGCGTTCCCCGTCCAAGGACGAGCTCGACCGCAAGGCGCACGCGCTCGCGCTGACCCGCGGGTACCTCGGCTTCGCCTCGGGCCTTTGCCCCGACGGCACCGGCTGGGCGGCGACGACGCCCTCCCCCGCCCCGCTCACCGTCGAGAACGACGGGAAGATCACCCTGCCCCGGACCTTGGACGCCGCCTGCGAGTCGTATCGTGTGGATTTCGCTGCTTCTTCCGGCGGCCCGCCGACGACGCTCGGGGCGCCGCACACGGTCGCCACAGCCAAACTCGGCGACGGCGTCCTTAGCGTCACGTGCCAGCCGCCGAAGCCGCGGTTTCAAGGCCCGGTGCTCTGGTTCCTCGTTCCCGTCGGCAAGGGACCGGCCGCGGAGCTGCCCGCGGCGGCGGCGCTCGCGGACGATCGCCAGCCCCTCCCCGCCCGCCTCATGTCGTGGGTGAACGCGATGCGCCGCGCCGAATCGCTCAAGGCCCTGGTGTTCAAGAAGGAGATGAGCGAGGAGGCCGGCGTGCTCGGCATCGACCCGACGCTCACCCACAACCGCGCGATGCTGCGCAAAGTCGGCGAGAGCCTCGAGGCGAACAACGTCCGGCTGATCGGCGAGGACCGCGTCAAAGCCCGGACCGCCGAGGCGATGGCCTGGCTCCTTTGGAATTCGCCGCGCCACCGCGAGTTGCTCCTCGACAAGGCGGCGACGGTGGCGGGCATCGCGACGAAGGACACGCGCGGCGAGACCCTCGCGGTCCTGGTGATCGGCGAAGATCAGCCCGTGAAAACCGCCAAAGCGGGCGGCAAGCGGCGGAAAAGCGCGACCGACTGAGGCTGCGCTTGCCCGATACAGTGCTGTATTCGTTGGAAAATTAGACATGACCCGGACGTGCGCCTACGCCTACTGCGCCTTGATGACGCTCATCTTCAGCGCGCACTACCTCGTGGCGCGCGTGATCCTGCAGACGGTCACGCCGCTGGCCTTGGGGGCCGGGCGCGGGCTGGTGGGTGGCCTGGTGTTGGCGCTGATCTTCCGCCGAAGCCTCGCGGCGGCCGTGAAAAAGGGCCTGCCGCCGGTCCTGCTCCTCATCGCGCCCCTCCGCTTTGGCTTGAATCAGATCCTTCTTTTCCAGGGTACCTCCTCAACATGGCCGCCCTTCGCCGCCTGAGCGTCGCCCAGGCGACGGCCGTCGCGCACTTCCAGCCCCTCGCCACCGCCGCCTTCGCCAGCACATTCCTCGCCACGCCGTTCGAGGCCGCGGCGATCATGCCGACACTGGCCGCGGTCGCCGCCGCCAACGCGATCCTAAGCGCCGGTAAACAATCGGTTTAGCCTTTCAATCCGCCGAAAAACGTCAAGGTGTCGCCCCTTTCTCTCGAAAAGGATGGGAACGGGAGGCCGAAAATGGGGACCTTGCACCAGCTGATCCAGACGCTCGCCGAAGCCCTAGCC
>JAYVWD010000293.1:0-6398 GCA_043786345.1 Pseudomonadota bacterium | reverse complement strand
GCCGCTTCGAGGATCATAGCCCCCTGCGTGGTCAAGCCAAGCCGGTCGTTGCGACGCCATCGCGCGAGCAGCATGCGCGGCGCCCCCAAGACCGCCTCGACGTAAAGGGCGAAGCGCAGCTTTGTCGTCAGCGCCGCCTGCAAACCGGCGTTGTTGGGGCGGTCCCAGACCGTGCGGCTCACCGGATGCTCCTGGTCCCTTGGCGACTCTTCGAGCGCAATGAAGGCCGCGCCGACTTTGCGACGCTTCAACAGGTCGACCAGGACTTGGTAGTAAAGGTTAGCATAGTGCCAAGCGCTGCCCAGGCAGAGGACGCGCGCCGGACGCCCGAGGTCCAGTTGGAGCCGCTGTTCGAGCCAGCCGCAGTCGACGGCGCTCGAGAGGCTCGAGGAGGCGATGAAAACCGCGTCGAGGGGCGCCGTCTGCTCGGCGATTTCGTCAGCGTAAAAGAGGTTGTCGAACCACCGGCCGGGGGTGACCGAGCTGTAGCGATTGAACGCCGAGCTGCCGTCGGCGAGCGGCGGGGTCAGCGGCAAAATCAAGGTGACTCCGGCGAGGACGACCGCGAGCGCCTGGCCGCGCGAGGCAAAGAGAGGCAGACGACTTTGTACGCTCCTTGCCATCGGCCTCAGGCCGGAATCATCGTGCGCGCGATCCTGCTGGCGAGGGCCCGTGCCGAAAGGCCTGTTTGCGCCAGGAGCGCCAGGAGCAACCGCTCATAGCCGATCCCGAAGCACATCGACTGCGCGTCGGCGTCTTGCGTGCCGATCTGGAAGGCCCGCAAAATCGAGTCCTGATGTTTATTGAGGGATCCGCAGGCGATGTAGCGCTGGCAGTAGGGCAAATAGACCTGGAGCTCGAGCTTGAGATTGTACGCGCTCTGATAGACGCGAAGGCGCGAGCCGGCCGCGCCGAAGAACGGGTCGTTGGCAGTTCGGATGCGGAATCGCAGGTCCCAGGTTTGCGCGAAGAGGTCCTGCAATTCGCCGACAAATTCCTCGAATACCTGTTCGACGCGCGCGGGCGGCCCGATGACGACAGCTTCCCGCATCGTGAAGCTCTGGAGGCGCTCGAGGCCGCGTACGCCAGACCGCTCCTCGCGGGCACACAGGTTTTTCCCGGTAAATGCGCCACCGCCGAGGGGCACCGTTTTATTGGACAGGGCCCGGAAGCAATGGAAGCACACTGTCGGCGAAACGATGCGCGTTGGCACCGCACAGTCCCTGGGCCTAAGATCGAGCTGCTTTCCGAGGTTGGTGTCCCGCCGGTTGCGGCCGGCAAACTCGTTGATCACCTCGTACTTTCCGACGAGGGAGACCGGATAGTAGATATGGTGTCCCATGGTCTCGAAGTAGTTCAGGGCGAAGAGCGGCTCGCTGTCGAGCAGCGAGGGATAAGCCTGCTCCGTGCAGCCCTTTTTGCGAAACCATGCGCCGACGAACGCCTCCAGGGCCTGCATCGCATCTAAGGCGTCGCCTTCGAAAACGTACAACCCGTCGCCGACCGCCGAGAGGCCCTCGGCGGCCAGGCGCCCATGCGGGTCCTCCGTCGAGCACGGATTGCCCGCATGGGACGCGACGGTGACGGGCTCGATGCGGGAGTCCGCATCCTGAAAGTCCGCCGCCGAGCGCCTGACGAGGTCCTCGAGCGCCCCAAACTGCTCGGACGAAGCATCGACATCCACGGCGACCACGGCGCCGGCCGCGATGATCGGCACGACAGCGCGGATCGATGAGCCATTGAGAAGGAGGGTGTCCACCAATTCGCCGGCGGATCCTCGCGCGACCGGCGTCGGCAGCTCAAATCGCACGGAACGAGCCCCTCTCGACGGGCGGGACCCCAGCCGTCCGGAGGCGGACGAAATCGATGATCTTCTGGATGGTATCGAGGCGCGGGATTACGAGGGCCGGAATGCGGATGGCGAAATGGTGTTCGATCATGGCCACGACGTGCATCGCCCCCGCCGAATCCCAATTTTCAAAGGCCAGGACCGTCATTTCGACCGACAGCGGGCCGTCATAGGCAATTGCCTCCCGTAAGATCAGGCGCAATTGGTCAAGAATCGCCAAATCATTCATCGGCAGCCTCGAACTGAATCAGGAGT
Organism: Pseudomonadota bacterium; assembly: GCA_043786345.1. Taxonomy (GTDB): domain Bacteria; phylum Bdellovibrionota_B; class Oligoflexia; order Oligoflexales; family CAIYRB01; genus JANOTL01. The sequence goes on along the minus strand of JAYVWD010000293.1, from coordinate 4,294 downwards.
GAAACTCTGACTCCTCTGCACTTGGTCGGCAACCTTTTTTTTCCGATTTCAGCGTTTTCCAGCCCTGCAACTCTAATCTTGACATGACGCAAAATACTCCGCAGACTTACCCGATGATTTAGCGCTGTTGTCTTAATAGTGAGGCGGCTCGGCCGGAGACGGCGGCGCTCTCGTGCCGCAGGGCCAAGTACGATAGGTTGTCGAGGAGGTCGGCCGGGGTCCGCATGGGATGGGCGTCGCTGACCCAAACGGCGCCCGTCAGCGTGCGAAAATCGAAGCTCTGGAACTTCGCGCCCGGGTTCCAGACGACCCGCCGGACGGTTTGCAGGTTGCCAGAAGCGGGGCTCCGAAGCCGGTCGCCCGGCACTAACGCGTGCAGCGGCTTGCTGGCGCCACCGGCAAGCGAAGGAATAGTCCGGTCAAAGCTCTGCAGCCTCGCGCTCCGCCCCCGGTCCGGGGCTGGTTTTGGCCCCGCAGGCTCCGGTTGAGTCTCAGTTTGGCGTCGAAGGCGCTCTGCTATCAGGTCCGGGCGCGTTTGGACGAGCAACTAACAGACGCTTTTGGATAAACGGCTCGGATTGGCCCGGGCTAGACGTGCGGATCCCATGGCGGAACTCACTGCCGCTAGGATTTCAATCGAGGTCGGGCTGGCTCTGATCGATGTCGGGGTCGAACAGGCCTTGCCGCCGTCGCGGCGGCCCGCGCTGCAATGGCACGGCGTTGAGCCCGAGCCTGACGAGAATCGCAGCGACCAATGGTGGATGGGTCACGATCTCGCAATTTTCCGGGTGGAATTTCCCGCCGCAGGCCTTGCACCTGGTTAGGTCGGTCTTGAACACGCGCGCCATCAACCACGACCAAGTCATTCTTTGCGGCGCTTGGCCGTCGGCCGAGGCGACAAACCCCTTTTTGATCGCAGGTCGCAAGATGATCTTGCGCCGCCACTGACTGTGGGACGCCAGCACGCCGAAACAACGGCTCGCGTGGGCGTAAGGCCTTGGAATTAATGACACAAGCTTCTCAATTAATTCCGCAGGAGATATCTTTATCGCTTCGGTGCCGTCACTCCACGGGCGTTTAAGCGAATAATGGAGGTCGCCGGTCGGATTGCCGGGATCGGCAAGCGACAGGCGTTCGTTGGCGAAGGAGCCGCGGGCGCCGTAGGCGAGGAGCTCCTCGAGTTTGCCGCGTTCTTGGGGGCCGATGTAGCGGTTGGCGTGGATCGTGAAGCCGTTAACCGAGTAACAGCGCTTGCCCTTGACCATGGGGAGTTCGTCCTCATAGCCGAAACCGCGACCGATCCGCCGCACCTTGTGTCCGGCACGTTCGCCAAACGCGATGCGCATCGCCGCGCTGGCCTCCACCGCCGCCGACAGCTGCGCCGAATCCGCGAAGTCCTTGTCCAGCCAGTCAGGTCGATCGGTTTCGACGCCCTCTTCCGTGAGGTAACGGTCCTTGCGCAGCGTCTCGATTACGATGTTGGCAGCCGCCTCGACGATGTCAGCGAGTTCCTCGTCGGTTGGACCGCGCAGCTGGTGGAAGACCGGCGTCGGCCCCGCCACGGAAAAGACGCCGTCGATCACGACTGAATGAAAGTGGACATTAAGATTCAGCGCGCTACCAAAACGCTGGACGAAAGTGACGCCGCCGGTCTGCGGCTCTTTGATTCCCCGTTCTTCGGCGGCGTTGACATAATAGCTCGTAATCATCGCAGATATGAGCTGATGCACCTTGCCGGTAAGCTTTCGACTGGCGACTTTGCGCACTACAGCATGCAGTCTCTAAGTTGGTTGGCGAAAAAAACCGGTGAAGTCATGGCATCGGCATCGACATGGTCCCGCGTCGTCAAACAGCTGGGCCTAAAAAGAAATCGTGTTCGCGTCTACCCGCCAAAACCAAAAGTTGGCATTAGGGCCTCGGCGCCAGGATAAATCTGGCACATCGACGTTACCGTCCTACGCCTTCAAGATGGGACACGGGCGTTTATCCAAGCTGTCATTGACAACTTCTCCCGGTACGTCCTGGCGTGGCATGTCAGCGTGGACTTCGGTGGTTTGCGCACCAAAGATCTGCTCGTAGCGGCAATCGCCTAGTGTCGAGAACTTGGCCTTAACCTTGTGCCCAACGTTTTGGTCGACAGCGGTAGCGAAAATATCAATGAGCACGTTGACGCACTCGTACTCTTGAATTTGATTCGGCGGACGATCGCTCAGATCGACATCGAATTTAGTAATTCGATGATCGAAATGCTCTTTCACCGACTAAAACACCGATACCTCTTCACCATCCCACTCACCAATTTTGACGTGTTGGTTAAAGGTGCAAATTTCTTTTTCACCGATTCGAACGAAAATATTCCGCACGCAGCGTTAAAAGGCGCAACGCCAGCGGAAATGTTGACAGGCAAGTGGACCGAAGAACGAATCGCCGAACTCAAGGCGAGGATCTTGGCGGCGAGGCGACAACGGCTAGCGCGCAACCGAAGTAATCGGTGCGAGCCTTGTCTCGCATAGACCGGCATGGCGGCATGGACGCAGACGAAAAGACCCTCCGTTTTAGCCCGACGTATCTCAAAGCTCCTGGCAAACCGCTAAGACAGATCCCGGTTTTGACAGCGATAGCGCGAAAATTCGCCTGGGTACCGACAAGATTGGCTGCAATGGCGCAGGGCGCCTAGTTCAAAGACCCAATTTAGGGATCAGGTCCTTAGCTCGTTTTGCTACCTCGGGAAGCAACCAGACCTCACTCCTCATGGTCCGGTGTAGGTCGCCGCGCAAGCGCCACTGGTCTTGAAGCCGAGCACTTCCTGGTCGGTCACCGACAGCTGGACCTTGTGAGTCCCCGGCGCGACGTCGTAGGCCTTGCCGTCGAGGGCGCTGGTCAGACAGCCATCCAAGGTCGGGATTTCGACATCCAGCTTGGTCGGCACGCTGTTGTTGTAGTTGATCAGGACGACGGCGCCGCCGGTGACGTTACCCCCGCTGTCGCGGTCCAGCACCAGCTGGGACTCGACCAAGGGATCCGACGGCACGACCGGCCGCGCCCCGGCGATCGCGAGGTCGTCGACCGGAGCGACAAGTGAGGCGCGAAGACTCTCGTCGTAGCCGAAGGGTCGGCGGTCGAGCAGCGGCGTCATCCAGGACAGAGCCGAATCGTAGCCATGGCATTCGTTGGAAGGCTGGGCATATTGGGTGCCAGCGCTGATGCCCATGATGCGGATCGTGCCGGTGCCGCGGGTGACGTCGACGACGGCATCCTTACCAGCCAAAGCGCCGGTCTCATAGCTCGCAACCGTATGCGTGCCCGGGCCGGCCGGGAGAGTGTACGAGCGACGCTTTTGGGCCGCGGCCAGCGTGATCGTTTTCGTGCCCCACTTGATCGTTTCGCCAGCCGCCGCCGCGCCAACGTCGCCAGGAGTGACGTTCAGCCAGGCGAGGCGGTCGGGAACCAGCTGCGAATACTCGTCGTAGAGCGGCAATTCCTGACCGAGAACGAGCAGGCGCTTAGAATCTGCCGTGCCGCCTTCGAGCCAGTTTTGGATGGCGGCGAAAGCGCAGCTCGAAACGTGCTTGCGATTGAGGAAGAGCACGCGTTTGTCGTCGAGGCCACCCTGGTCCAAGCAGGAGCCCGCCTCCATCTTCGAGACGTCCTCTTCGATGACGAAGTCGACGGGGTAGTGGGAGTGGGTCAGCATGTAGTGAATTCCCAGGTCGTCGAAGGTCGGCGAGCATAGCCAGCACTCTGGCTCGCCATCGGCGAAGCGCCACATCGGATCGGTCTGACCAGAGAAAATCGCTAATCGAGGCGTGTTACGACTGCCATCGTAGAAGAAGGGCTCGACCTGAGCCAGGAGTTCGGTCGATTTGGCGGCCTGAGTCATCCAGGACACGGGGTCAACGTCGGCGCTACCGAAGGTCATCGAGAACGAAAAGAAGCTGAAGTAGCGCTGGCCGCGGCTGGCGCTCGCCAGCACCCGATGCGGGGCATAGCCGTTATGCGCGTGCACGTAGGCACCGAAGGTCTGGGCGTAGGGGCGCTCCATGGCCGCCCAAAAGTCCGCATTGGTGCCGTCCACCTCGTCGTCGCAGCGGCCGATCCCGAACGACTCGCCCCAGAGGAAGTCGATCGCCGATTTGTGGTCGGCGTCGCGCGGGTGAAGAAGCTCGCGGACCTCGACGCCGCCGGAGTAGTTGTAGAAGCCGTTGAACGGGGTGCCGGTGTTGACGACGGTCGGGAAATTGGCTCCCCCCTCGGTCTTCACGGCCTTTGACGTCTGCTTCAGGATGTCGGCGCC
>JAYVWD010000292.1:0-2104 GCA_043786345.1 Pseudomonadota bacterium | reverse complement strand
AAGGAGTTGGCCCTTCAGGATCTCGGGATCGCGCTGGTCCCGACCTTCATCTGTCGCGACGACGTTGCCGCAAGGAAGATCGTGCCGGTTCTTCCGGGTTGGTCCACGGAGTCGACGCCGATCTGCGTCGTGTATCCCGCCCAGAAGTTTCAGCACCCCAAGACCAGGGCTTTCGTCGAGGCGGTCGCGAGGCTTCTGGCCGAGACCTACGGCTCGGCCGACAAAGTCTGTGGCGCGGAACGAAAGCCCAAAGACCCCTAACGGGCACCGGCCTACATCCCTTTGCGGGGCGCGATCGTCCTCGTCCTGGTCATGGCCCCTTTGCTCCGGCTTAAGACGCTGAGCTTGCTCGGGATCTCGGACGATGTTTTCCGCATCGACAGCTTCATCCAAACGGCCGGCGCCCTGATCAATGGCCTCGTCCACCTCGGCGTCGTGGCCGCGCTGGTGTTCAACCTGGCGACGCGGATAAAGCGCGCGAAAGCCATGAAAGCCTCGCACGTCCGCCGCTCGATCGCCCACATCATCGACATTCACCGGCTCACCAAGGATCCCGAGCTCGTGCTATTCCATGCGCCGTCGACGCCGTCGTCGCCGTCGTCGCCGAGGCGCGTCATGACGGCGTTCGAGCTCAGCCGCTATCTGGATTATTGCGTCGAGCTTTCGTCGCTGACGCGCAAGCGTCGCGACGCTCTACACCCAGCCGTTCGCCGACCTCGTCGCCGTCCTCGTCGTCGACCAGATCGAAGGCCTCGCCGCCGGCCACTCCCAGAAAATCTGGCGAAAGGCCGCGCTCCTGAATCGTCAGCTCATCGACGCCGAAAGGGGGCGATCAAGACCGGCCGCGCGGCATCGTCGGCTGAAGCAATTTGCGGCATCGGCTTTCTCGCCGCATCGGAAGTGATACCATCGCCCCGTGGCTAGTGGGGAGGAGCCGTTGGACCGAGGCGATGCCATCGATTTCGTGAACGTGCCGACGCGGCACCTGACGTTCTTGATGAACCATTTCCGCAAGCTCAATTCGCCGGCCGATTTTCAGCGCTTCGGCGCCTACATGCGCGAGAAAGCCGCAGAATTCGCCGCGGCGCTCGCCGAATTCCCCGCCGGCCCGGCGCGGGCCATGGCGGCGCGACGGCTGGTCGACGCTGAATTGGCGAAGGCCAAGAGCATCGCCGCGGCCTGCGCCAAAGGCTGCGCTCATTGCTGCAAGGTGGAGGTGGAGGTCACCAATGACGAGGCGGAACTGCTGGCGCAGCTGGTTGGCGCGGGGCATCCGATCGATCGCGAGCGCCTGGCGAGACAGGCGGCCCGCGAGCCCAAGAGTCCGGCCTGGTCGGCGCCCAACGCCGACAATCGCTGCGTTTTTCTGAAAGCGGACGAGACCTGCGGCATTTACGCGCAGCGCCCCAACGTTTGCCGAAAGGTCTTGGTCGTCACCCCGCCCGAAGAGTGTGCCCTACCGGATGGCAAGCCGCACCCCATCACGATTCCCTTGGCGGAACTGGTCATCAGTGTCGCGCTCAGCCTGCCGGGAAATGGGCCGGCAACGATGGCGAAGGGCCTGGCGTCGGGCCTCGCCAGGCTCGAGGGCGCCCCCTTAAGCCGATCCCCGCGCAGGCATCCTGAACGCACCGTCGTAGCCAGCGATGCGCGGGATCGGCGTCGGGCCGCGGATGCCAGAGCAATGAAACGGTGACCTCCGGCGGGGTGACCGGGCGGGAAAACTGTGCCTTCCGTCGCGCAGGCTCCCGGTGTGCCGCCCGGGAACACTGGCGATCAGGTCGGAGGGCCGCGCGAGTGCCCGCGCGGTCGAAAAGCCCCCGACGATCGTGACGATCGCGCGTTCCAGGCCGAACGGACCCAAGGCTTCATCGATCGGGCCCCGATCGAGACCCCGGCGCGAGACGAAAAGGTGTTTGCCGGCCGCATAACGGGCGGGCGTGATCGCGCCCTGCCAGGCGATGTGCCGCAGATCTGCGTCCGGATGGCGAAGGTCCGCGACGTCCGCGCCGTTCATCACGCTCTAGGCGTCGGCCGTCGGGGCGAGCGCGGTCCCGCTCCAACTGACGTCGTACCGGCTAGATTCTGCGCTCATGCAAGGTCG
>JAYVWD010000291.1:0-5663 GCA_043786345.1 Pseudomonadota bacterium | reverse complement strand
CCGTGCTCGAGGTTTCTCCCGAGGAGCTCGAGGACATCACGAAGAACGAGCGGCCCTGGGCCGCCCAGCTCTGCCATTCGTTCTTGCGGCGGTTCGCCTCGTCGACTTCCGTGCCCGAATAGCAGGCCATCGTGAAGATCACGACTTCCTTCGCCTTCATGCCGAGCGCCGTATCGATCAGCGCGCCGTAGTCGCCGCCGACCGCGAGGCCGCCTTCGTAGCCGTGGCCCGACGAGTACTGGACGTACATGTCGTCCTTCTGGGTGCCGTCGGCGATCTTCTTCATGCCGGAGAGGACTTCTTCGGTGCCGAACTCGCGGTCGGTGAGGGTCGTCGCTTCGTAGCTGCCGCCGACGCCCGAGGCGAAGATGTCGTGGGTGTGCTTGACGTCGTACTTCGTCTCGTTGCCCATCATGCCGTCCAGGTACTGGCCGAAGCCGAAGTAGAACTTCTTGCCGGCCGCGTCGCCGAGCGTCAGCGACTTGGTGTCGCCGCCTTCTACGGCGGCCATCGGGCCGCAACCGGTGACGATCGCCGCGAGGGCGAGGCCGAGGACGCTGAAACCATTGAGCATGCGCATGGTTCGTTTCTCTATTGGTCGAAGGGACGATGAATTCGGGCAAGGACCTTTTTGCAAAGCGCGGTCCAGCCCGGGGCGAGGGGAGGCCTGCTGAAATCACTGGGGAATCCCCCCTGTTCAGGGCGTTTCAACCGTCCAAGCCCTGGACGCCGCCCAGCGCCTCGACAGCGCCTGTGGTCACCCCGTAAAATGAAAGCATTCCCCAAAAAAAAGACGGAGGCTTGGGTGGCGCACACGCGTTTCCTCGCGGTTTCGGCGGCCACGGCGCTGCTGGCGCTCACGGCGTGCAAAGAGACGACGCGCCTCGGAGGCGATGGCGAGGACGAGGAGCACGGCGACGTCGTCCTGGCGCGCCACGCGACCCTCCGGGGCGCCACGGGGAAAGAGGGGCTCTGGGCCGCGGACGCCGAGAACCTGACGAAGAACGCGAACTTCTACTTCCGCGTCTTCGACGACTCCTTCACGCGCCGCTTCGACGACCTGCCGGCCAAGGGCGAGGTGCCCGACGACAAGAAGCCGATGTCGGGCGGCTACTATCCCGAGAGCACCGGCGGCACCGACGTCGTCATGGTCGGCGGCAAGTCGGCCCTCCAGAAGTATGACGACGCGTTTTTCCCCGGCGCCCCGAAGGCCTCCGCCTGGGAGCGCGACAAGCACACCAGCGGCCCTGCCTGGGCGGGCCACTGCAACGGCTTTTCGGCGGCGAACCAGCGCCACCCGAAGGAGCCATCCCTGCCGGTCGTGCGCAACGGCGTCACCTTCGACCCGAAGGACGTGAAGGCGCTCATGGCCGAGGTCCACATGAGCGCGGACTACGAGTTCCTCGGCGGCAACCGCTGCGAGAACAAGACCCCGCCCTCGGTCGAAAGCCGCATCGCCACCGACGCGACGATCATGGGCGACTGCGAGGACATCAATCCGGGCACGCTGCACGCCGCGATCACCAACTGGATCGGCCGGCGGAAGCACGTGCTCATCATGGATCAGTTCGCGGGCGACCAGGTCTGGAACTTTCCGCTGATCAAGTACCAGGTCATGAGCAGCCAGGTGATCAGCGCCGAGCAGGCGAAGCAGTCGGTCAGCGCCGCCGGCGGGGCCACGTACATCTTCAACCCGACGGCGGTGAAGTTCGTCTTCCTGACGACCCGCCTGACGTACGTCGAGGCGCAAAAGAACGAGATCCTCGGCAAGCGCTACACCGCCGAGATGGACCTCACCTACATCCTCGAGCTCAACTCGACCGGCGAGATCGTCGGCGGCGAATGGGTCGGCGCAAGCCAGCAAGACCACCCGGACTTCCTTTGGCTCGCCCTCGAGCCTTTGCCCGGCAACGGCACCCGTTACATGGGCAACCCCAACTTGGACCCCGCCGAAGTCATCAAGATGTGGGCCGAGTCCGCCGGCTTCGACCCGGCGAATCCCCCCATCGACATCAAGCGCCCGCCGGCGAGCACGGACTGGGGCAAATGGGCCGGCTTCGACGTGACGCTCGACGGCAACAAGACCGGCGCCGTCTTCGGCGGGAAAAAGACTGTCCTGCGCATTGCCCGCCGCGACAACCTCGCCACCGCCGGCGTCAGCCTCGACGTCGGGCTCAACGGCAGCCCGCTCGCCTCGCTCACCGCCGGCGCCGGCGAAGAGCTGAGCCACGCCTTCGATCCCGGCATCGGATTAAACAGGTTAGAGTTTACCTGGAAGAAGGACGGCGCGACGCTCGAAGACGAGTTCCTGCGTTTCCACGCGGTCCGCTGAGCATGGAGACGGCCGGCGCCTTTCTGCTCGTGGCGCTCGGCGGGGCGCTCGGCTCCGCAGCGCGGTTCGGGGCCCAGCTCCTGATCACGCCGCTCTTCCCCGGTTTCCCGTGGGCGGTGCAGCTGGTGAACGTCGTCGGGTCCTTCGCGATCGGCGCGCTCTTCCCGGTGATCGACCGCTTCGGCCCGGGCGCGCGGCCGTTCCTGATCACCGGCGTCCTCGGCGGGCTCACGACCATGTCGAGCTTCGCGATGGACGTCGTCGCGCTCACCGACCAGAAGCGCTTCGGCGCGGCCCTGCTCTGCTGGGCCGGGGGCGCCGTCGCGACGCTTCTGGCGTGTGCCGCCGGCTATTGGGCGGCGCTCCGAATGGCCTCCTGATGCCCGGATCATTCCGCCCCGTTTTCTACCAGACGGGGCACGAGGCCGCCGGCTGGCACGACGGCTCGACCGAGCGGCGCTCGACGATCGAGCGCAACGACGGCCACGCCGAGCTCAGCTTCGACCTGTGGTCCGTCCCGCTTCCCGACTAAAGCCGGCTCACCCCTTGAGGCGCTTCGTCAGCGCCGCGAGCGCCTCGAGCTGCAGCTTCATCAGCTGCCGCGCCCCGTCGTCGGTGAGCTTTCCCTCTGCGTCGAACTTCTCGTGCGCCTTGCCGATCATGATCTCCGGCTTGTTGAGCACGGTCGCGTCGAGGAAGACGAAGCACTGCCGGAGGTGGTACTGCGCGCGCGCCGAGCCGAGCGCCCCGGGCGAGGCGCCGAGGATCGCGACCCCCTTGCCGGCGAACGGCTGCGGCCTGCCGCGGGACAGCCAGTCGACGGCGTTCTTGAGCGGCGCCGGGATCGAGTAGTTGTATTCCGGCGTCGCGATCAGAAACGCATCGGCCGCCTGCGCCAGCGCGATGAAGCGCCTGACCGGCTCGGGGCGCAGCTCGTCGGTGTCGATGTCGCCGTTGTAAAACGGCAGCTGGGAGATGTCGGCGCGCTCGACGGTCATGCCCGCCGGCGCCTGCCGCATCGCTTCGCCAAGCGCCATCGTGTTGAACGAGCCTCGGCGCAGGCTCCCGGATATCGCCATGACTTTCATGTTCGCTCCCCTCACATTTTGAAGTCGCGCAGCACGTCCTCGTGCACGGCGACCTTGGCTTTGGCGCGGAGCTGCTGGAGGAGGTCCTCCTTGAGCTTGCGCTCGTAAGCTTGCCGCACCGGCTCTTTCACGGTTTCGTAGGCGACCTCGTCGCCGCCCTGGACGTCGTGCACTTTGATGACGTGCCAACCGAACGGGGTCTTGACGGTGCGCGGACAGACCTCGCCTTTGGGGCAGGCGTAGGCGGCGTCCTCGAACTCGGGCAGCATGCGCCCGCGCCCGAACCAGCCGAGGTCGCCGCCCTTCGACGCGCCCGGCGCCGCCGAGTACTGCTTCGCGAGGGCGGCGAAGTCGGCGCCCGGCTTGAGGGCTAAGGCGAGCACCGTCTTCGCGACCGCCTCGTCTTTCACCTGGATGTGCGAGGCGTGGATCTTTTTCGCCGCGAACTGCTTCTGGTTTTCCTTGAAGAAGGCCTGGAGCCTGGCGTCGGTCAGTCCGTCGACGACGAATTTGCGCTGGTACAGGTTCGCCAGGATGTTGACCCGGGCCTCGCCGAGCATCCGCTCGTAGTCCGGGGTCTTTTCCAGGCCCTTGGCGGCGGCTTCGCGGGCGATCAGGCGGTTGTCGACCATCTGGTTGACGAGCTGGCGGCGGAGCGTCGGGTTGCTCACCATCATCGTGCCGCGCGCGCCGAGGCCCTCGGCCGTGCTCTTGAGGTTGTCGGTGCTGATCGTTTCCTTGTCGACTTCGACCAGGATGCGGGCCGTGTCGGCGCGCGCCAGGAGCGAGAAGGCGGTGGCGCCGAGGATCAGGCCCAGAAGCTTCGAACGGTTCATCGTTGCCCTCATAAATGACCAGTTGTTTAGCGGCGCTGGGCGCCGACCGCTTCCCCGAGCCAGCCGACCAAGGCCTCCATCTCCTGCTCGACCTCGGCGTCGTTGAGCGTGCGCTCCTGCGACTGGAAGCTCATGGCGTAGGCCAGCGACTTCTTGCCGGCGGGGAGCTTGTCCGCCTTGTCGAAGACGTCGAAGAGCGCGGCGTTCGTCAGGTGCTTCTTGCGCTTGAACTGCTTGATCGCCTGCATCACCCTGTCGTGCGTCGTCGCCCGGTCGACGAGGATCGCCAGGTCGCGCGTCACGGGCGGGAACTTCTTGAACTCGCTGTCGACTTTGAGGCCCTTGCCGCGCTGGTTGAAGAGCTCCTCCAGGTCGAGCTCGAGGACGACCGGCGCCTTGTCGGCGCCCAGATCGAGCGCCGCCGCCGCGCGCGGGTGGAGCTCGCCGACGTAGCCGATGAGCTTGCCGCCGGCGTGCACGGCGGCGGACGCCCCCGGGTGCAGGAACGGCACGTCGGTCGGGGACGGCTTGTGGAACTGCACGCCGCCGACCGAAAAGGCGTCGATCAGCGTCTGCACGACGGCCTTGCCGTGGCCGAAGCCGGCGCGCGCCTCGGCGGCGTTCCAGCTCCGGGCCGCGAACGGCTGGTCGAGGACCGCGGCGATGAAGTTGCGCTCGTTCGGGCGCTTGGGGTCGCTCTGCGCTTTGGCGCCCAGGTGGCGCCCGAGCCGCGTCAGGCTCTTCCAGTTGGGATAGCGCTCGAGGTCGAGCGGCTTCTGGGCGAAGTCGAAGTACCCGCGGCCGCACTCGAACAGCTTCGCGCCCAGGTCGCCGCGCCGGCGGTTGCCGAGGAGCGCGCGCAGGAGGTTTGGGAGGAGCGAGGCCCGCAGCCACGAGAACTGCTCGGACATCGGATTTTTGAGGCTCAAAGTCGGAAAGAGCGGGTGCCCGGGGGTGAGTCCGAGCGCCGCGAGGTCGAGCTCGGCCACGAAGGGAAAGCTCACGGTCTCGTGCAGGCCCGCCATCGCCAGGGCCTGCCGCGCCTTCTCCTGGAAGTCGATGAAGGGGTCCTCGACGTTCGGCCGGATGCTCATCACGGGGAGCGCATAGGGGATCTTGTCGTAGCCGGTGAGCCGCGCGATCTCCTCGATCAGGTCCGCCTCGCGCTCGATGTCGTTGCGCCAGGGCGGCACGCGGAAGACCATGCGGCCTTCCGGCGTCGAGTCGAGCAGCTCGAACTGGAGCGCCGTCAGGATGCCGGCGGCCTCGTCCTTCGTCAGCTTCGGCAAGGCCAGAAACTGCTGCGCCTGCGTGAGGCGCAGGGCGACGACGCGCTGGGAGACCTTAGCCGGGACGGCGTCGACCTGGTCGAAGGCGATCTCCGGAGCCGGCGCTTTTGTCTCGACC
>JAYVWD010000290.1:0-11541 GCA_043786345.1 Pseudomonadota bacterium | reverse complement strand
TCGTTGAAGGCCCCGAGGAACTGCACGCAGAAGAACGGCAGGAACCGCCTTTTTCCCAGTAGCGAAAACGTGCTCATCGCATCTCCTCATACGTAAAAGGGCACCATCTCGTCGGAGCCTGTATGGCGAACCTTGTGCCAGGCGCTGATTTTTCCTTTAAGATAGCAGAATCTTTGATATTATTTTTGGGAAACCAGCTGCTTTGGCTATGCATGGGCCCTAAGGTCTGGCATTCTTCGGGGGTAATGCATGCGTTTTATGTACAGACCCGCCTATGGTTCCTCATCCGGGTTTCACTTATGATGGCTCATCATTCCACAAATAATAGATGTTACGGCACCTTAACGGAGACCGTCGATGGGTTTTGACGCCGCAACGGAAGCGACCGAGAGGGATATCCGGGCCCACAGTGGCGCGCTCGATCGCCTGATGGGCGAGCTGGGGCGCCGCATCGTCGGCCAACGCCAGGTCGTCGGCCGCCTGGTGATGGCGCTCATCAGCGAGGGCCACGTGCTGCTCGAGGGCCTGCCCGGCCTCGCCAAGACGTCGATGATCAAGGCCCTATCCGAGGCCTGCGCGCTCAACTTTTCGCGCATCCAGTTCACCCCGGACCTCCTGCCGGCGGACCTGATCGGCACGCAGATCTACGACCCGCGCACGGGCGAGTTCCGCGTCCGCAAGGGGCCGGTGTTCGCCAACCTGGTCCTCGCCGACGAGATCAACCGCGCGCCCGCCAAGGTCCAGTCGGCGCTGCTCGAGGCGATGCAGGAGCGCCAGGTGACGATCGGCGAGCACAGCTACCGGCTCGAGCGGCCGTTTCTCGTGCTCGCGACGCAGAACCCGATCGAGCAGGAGGGCACGTACCCGCTGCCCGAGGCGCAGGTCGACCGCTTCCTGTTCAAGGTGAAGGTCGGCTACGGCTCGATGGACGAGGAGCAGGAGATCATCGCGCGCAACGTCGCGGCCGAGACCGGCGGCGGCGGCTCCGGCACGCTCACCCCGGTGATCGACGCGCCGACGATCCTGGCGCTGCGCCAGCTGATGAGCCGCGTGCACGTCGCCGACAAGGTGCGGCGCTACATCGTCCAGCTGGTGTTCGCGACGCGCAACCCCGCCGAATTCAACCTGAAGGACCTGGCCAACCTGATCGAGGTCGGCGCCTCGCCGCGCGCCTCGATCAACCTCGAGCGCGCCGCCCGGGTCAACGCGCTCATGCAGGGCCGCGCCTTCGTGACCCCGCAGGACGTCAAGGACGTCGGCCTGGACGTGCTGCGCCACCGCATCATCCCGACCTACGAGGCCGAGGCCGAGAACGTCGCCACCGACGAGATCGTGCGCCGCATCTTCGACCGTGTGGACGTGCCGTAAGCCTATGCTTGCACCCGAGGTCATCAAGCAGATCCGCAACATCCAGCTCCGTGCCGGGCACCTGGTGACCGACGCGCTCGCGGGCAACTACCTGTCGGCCTTCAAAGGGCGGGGCATGGAGTTCGACGAGGTGCGTGAGTACGTGCCCGGCGACGACGTGCGGACCATCGACTGGAACGTGACGGCCCGCACGAGCACGCCTTACGTCAAAGTCTTGAAAGAGGAGCGCGAGCTGACGCTGATGCTCATGGTGGACGTCAGCCCGTCCCAGGGCTTCGGCACCGGGCGCCGGCGGAAGTACGACGTCGCGGCCGAGCTGGCCGCGGTGCTGGCCTTCCTCGCGATCCGCAACAACGACAAGGTCGGGCTCATCGTCTTCTCGGATCACGTGGAGCAATTTGTCCCTCCGAAGAAGGGGCGCGGGCACGTCTGGAGCATCATCCGCGCCGTCCTGACCCACGAGGGCGCCGGCCAGCGGACCGATATCGGCGGCGCGCTCGATTTCCTCACCAAGGTCTCGTCGCGGCGGAGCATGGTCTTCCTGATCTCCGATTTTTGGGCGCAAAACTACGAGCGGGCCCTGCACCTGGCCGGCGGGCGGCACGACATGATCTGTGTGCGCATCGAGGACCCGTTGGAGCGGGCGCTGGCGAGCGCCGGCATCGTCGCCTTCGAGGACGCCGAGACCGGCGACTGGGTCGAGGTCGATACCGGCGACGCGGGCGTGCGCGCGGCCTTCGAGAAGAGCGCCGCCGAGCGGGCGCAGGCGATCCGGACGCTTTGCCACAAGGACCAGCTCGGCCTGATCGACGTCGGCACCGAGGCGCCGCTGATCGGGCCGCTGGTGGGCTATTTCCGCGAGCGCGGCCGCCGGAGGCGGCGATGAATCCGACGGCCACGCCGGGTCTTCCGAGCCCGCAGCAGCTTCCCCACGACATCCGGGGGGTCCTGCCGTACCGGATGACGCTCCTCGACTACCTACCCTATATCGCGGCGGGCGTCGCCGCCCTCACCGTGGCGCTGCTCGCGCTCCATTTCTGGCGCAAGCGCCACCGCGCCATAAAGCCGGCGGAGCCGGTCGACCCGTGGGAGGTGCTTTTCGCGCGGCTGGCCGCGGTCACGCCCGGGCGCCCCTTCGAGGGGCCCGCACAGGTCGAGTTCTATTTTCAGCTGAGTCTGCTGCTGCGCGAGGCGATCGAGCGGCGCACGGGCGTGCGCGCCACCGACTCCACGCTCGGCGAGCTGCGGGTGCCGCTGCGGAAAAAGCTGCCGCTGACGCCCGGCGCGATCGAGGCAGTCCTAGCGTTTCTCGAACGCTCCGACCTGATAAAGTTCGCGGGCTTCGCGGCGACGCCCGACGAGGCGCTCGCGGCCCAGGAGCAGGTGAGCGCCTGGGCGCGCGCGCTGAAGCCGCTGCCGGTCGTCACCGCCGCCCTCGAGCAACGGGGGCTGACGCCGTGATTCATTTTTCGAACCCCTCGTTTTTGCTCCTGATCCTGCTCCTCATCCCGTGGGTCTGGTGGATGCGGCGCCGGCGCCGGCCGCGCCTCGCGTTTCCGAGCCTTTCCCCGCTCGTGCTGCTGCGGCGCTCGCGCTGGATTTTCCTCAAGCACGCGGGTCTCATCGCGCGCGCCGCCGCCCTGACGCTGCTCGCCGTCGCCCTCGCCCGACCGCAGGGCGGCAGCGACAAAGCCCAGAAGACCTCCGAGGGGCTCGACATCGTCCTCATCCTCGACACTTCGCGCAGCATGGAGGCGCGGGATTACACCTTGAACGGCAAGCGCCCGTCACGCCTCGCCGTAGTGAAGCAGGTCATCAGCGACTTCGTGAAAGAGCGTCCGAGCGACCGCATCGGCATGGTGGTCTTCGGCACCGAGGCGTTCACCCAGGCGCCGCTCACCCTCGACCACAACGTCCTGCAGCGGTTCCTGGAGCGGATCCAGATCGGCATGGCCGGCGACGCCACGGCGATCGGCGACGGCGTCGTGACGGCCGTCAACCGCCTCAAAGACGTCAAGGCGAAGAGCAAGGTCGCGATCCTCCTCACCGACGGCGGCAACACCGCCGGCCGCGCCGACCCGCTGGCCGCGGCGAATGCCGCGCAGGCCATGGGCGTCAAGGTCTACACGATCGGCGTCGGCGGCCACGGCGAGGTCCCGGTCGACGTCAACGGCCAGGTGGTGATGCAGAAAGCCGACGTCGACGAGGATCTGCTGAAAGAGATCTCGAAGCGCACGGGCGGCCAGTACTTCGCGGCCGACGACACCGAGGCCCTGATCAAGGTGTACGACACCATCGACAAGCTCGAGAAGACCCGCATCAAGGTCGAGTCCTTCGAGCAGTTCGACGACCGGTTCATCGGCATCGCCGCGCTCGCGGTCTTCTCGATCCTCGGCGAGTTCGCGTTCCTGCTGACGCGCTTCCGGAGCATCCCATGAACTTCGCGGCGCCGGAAAACCTGGTCTACCTGTGGTTCGTGCCGCTCGCGGCGCTGCTGCTCGTCGACGCGCACCGGCGGCGCGTCGCCCGGGTCCAGCGGATCGCCGGCGTGGCGGGCGGCGTCCGGAGCCTCCGCATAGCTCCGGGGAAGGCCGTTTTCAAGGGGATTCTACTGGTCCTGGCGCTGACGCTCACGACGCTGTCCCTGGCGCGTCCGCAATGGGGCTTCGAGTGGCAGACGGTGCGCACGACCGGCGCCGACGTCATCATCGCCGTCGACGTCTCGAACAGCATGTTGGCCGCCGACATCGACCCGAGCCGGCTCGAGCGCGCCAAGCGCGAGGTCATCGACCTCCTCAACCTGATGCGCGGCGACCGGGTCGGCCTCGTGGCCTTCGCCGGCGACGCCTACGTCCAGTGCCCGCTGACCGAGGACTACGCCGCCGCGCGCATGTTCATCAACTACCTGGACACGTCCCTGATCCCGGTCCAGGGGACGGACCTCGGCAAGGCGATCCGCACGGCGACGCAGGCCCTCGCCGCGGGCGGGCCCGAGTCGACGGCCGGGCGGGCGATCATCCTGATCACCGACGGCGAGGACCAGGAAGGCAACGCCAAGGCCGCCGCCGCCGAGGCCAAAGCGAAAAACGTCAAGCTCTTCACCATCGGCGTCGGCAGCCGCGAGGGCGCGCCGATCCCGCTGCCGGCCGGCGGCTTCAAGAAGGACGCCTCGGGCAACATGGTCGTGACGAAGCCCGACGAGCGGATTCTGCAGGAGATCGCCGTCGACACCGGCGGCGTCTTCGTGCGCTCGGTCGCGGGGGACATGGACCTGCAGAAGATCTATTCGCACGGGATCCTCCAGAACGTCGAGCGCGGCGAGCTCGGGGAGTCGCGGAAAAAGCAATGGTTCGAGCGCTTCCAGTGGTTCCTCGCCGGGGCGTTCCTGCTGCTGATCGGCGAGTCGGCGATCCGGGACGTCGTCTTCAAGGGCGCCGGGATCGCCGGCGGCCTTTTGTTGTTGGGCTTCCTCGGCGGCGGCGGGCGCGCCGAGGCCGGGACGCTCAAGGACGCGCACGAGGCCTTCGAGGAAGGGCAGTACGACAAGGCCGCCGAGGGCTTTTTGGGGGCCGAGGCCGAGCACCCGGACGACCCGGAGCTCTCGTACAACCGCGCCGTGAGCCAGTTCAAGCAGGGCAAGCTCGAGGAGGCGGCGCGCGGCTTCGACAAGGCGGCCAAGGCGCCGGCGGCGGAGCTCAAGCAGCGGTCCCTCTACAACCTCGGCAACTCCTACGCCGGGCAGCAGAAATTCGACGAGGCGATCAAGTCCTATGAGGAGGCGCTCAAGCTGACGCCCGAGGACAAAGAGGCGAAGGACAACCTCGCTGCGGTGAAGAAGCTCAAGGAGCAGAAGCAGCAGCAACAGCAGCAGCAAAAGCAGGACAAGCAGAAGCAGGACCAGAAACAGGATCAGAAGCGGGACCCGCAAGATCAAAGCGGCAGCGGGTCGGACCAGCAACAGCAGCAGAATCAGAGCGGCAGCGCCTCAGACCAGCCGCCGCAACAGCAGCAGGCCGATCAGGACCCCAAGGACCCGCAGGGTCAAAAGGATCAGCAGGGGTCCGGCTCGGCACGGCAGCAGCAGGCCCAGCACGGCTCAGGCTCCGACCAGACGCCGCAAAAGCCGCAGGACCAGCAGCAAGGCAGCGGCTCCGAGGGCCCGCCACAGCAGCAGGCCGATGCCGGAACGGGCAGCAAAGACCAGCCGGCGCAGCCGGCCAGCCCCGAGCCCCAGCCCATGGACAAGAAGACCGCTGAGCTCAAGGCGTCGCAGGAGCAGGCGGAGCAGGTGCTGCGCAGCGTCGACGACCAGGCGCGCAAGTACCTCGGCATGCCCAAGACGACGAAGAAACCCCGTGTCCTCGACAAGGACTGGTGACACCCATGCGAACCAAACGCTTCGATGTGATCCAAAACGTCCTGGTCGGCGCCGGCCTGTCGCTGCTGGCGCCCGCCGCCCGCGCCGGAACGATGACGGCCGAGCTCGACCGGACCGAAGGCGCCCTCGGCGAATCCTTTTTGCTGACCCTCACCATCGAGGGCTCCCGCGACAGCGACCTCGACGTCCCGAGCGTCACGGGCCTCGTCCTCCGCCAGCAGGGCGTGAGCCAGTCGACGACGATCACCAACGGCCAGATGGTCTCGGAGCTCCACGTCACCTACGGCATCTACCCGCAAAAAGCCGGCGATTTCACGCTGCCGAGCTTTGCTATGGAGCTCGACGGCAAAAAGGAGGCGACGCTCCCGCTTCGGCTGCGCGTCGTCCCGATGGGCGGACAGTCGCCCGGAAACCAGGCGCAAAACCCGGCGGCGCCGCAAGGGCCGGGGCCGCAGGGGCAGGGCCAGGGTCAGGCGCCGCAGGGCTCCGGCTCCGCGGCCGGCAAAAACCAGGACACCGGCGGCGTCTTTATCGAGCGCGAGTGCGCCAACGTCGCCCCGCTCGTCGGCCAGCAGGTGATGTGCACGATGCGCGTCTACCACCGCGGCAACTTGAACGGCGGGCAGCGCCTCAACCAGTCCTCGGCCGACTTCCGCCGCTTCAACGTCGAAGGCGAGAAGCGCTATCAGAAAGTCGTCAGCGGCCAGCGTTACGCCGTGATCGAGCTGCGCGAGATCGTCGTCCCGCTCCGCCCCGGCAAGCTCGAGCTGCCGGCCTACGCCCTCGACGCCCGCGTGCTCACCTGGAACCGCCGGAGCAATCCGTTCAACAAGTTTTTCGACAACTTCGGCGGCGGCGTCTTCAACTTCGACATGAATTTCACCGAGGAAAAGCAGGTCACGATTAAGAGCGAGACGCAGATCCTCGACGTCCATCCGCTCCCCGATGAAGGCAAACCCCAGAATTTTGCTGGCCTGGTCGGCGACTTCCACCTGAATGCGGCCGCCAGCAAAGCCAAGGTCCTCACCGGCGAAACAGTTACCATAACCATTACCGTCTCCGGTGAAGGTATTCTGGATCAAGTCGACCAGCTCCCCTTGAATCTAGAGAAGTATGGCCGGGTCTACCCGGACAAGCCTGAGTACAACGAGCAGATCGAGGGCGAGAACGGGATCCGTTCCACCAAGACCTTCAAGTACGCGCTCGTCCCGAGCGCGGCGGGGCAGTTCGATCTGGGCTCCGTCGACCTGCCGGTCTTCAACCCGAAGATCAACCAGTACGTGACCTTACAGGCGAAGCTCGGGCCCCTGATCGTCGAGCCGGGCAAGGCGGAGGAGAAGCCGCTCGTCGTTGGCAGCCAGGGGCCGCTCGCTCCGGGCCGTGAGGACGTGAAGGAGCTCGGCCAGGACCTGGTCGGGCCGCACGATGGCGCCCAGCTGCTCGCCGACCAGCAGTTCGGTCGCACCGACCTCATCGCCTTGACCGGCGCCGGGGGCGGCTCGCTGCTGCTCTCGTTCGGGCTCCTCGGCTTGGACGGCTTGCGCCGCCGCCGCCGTGCCGCCGATCCGAGCCTCGCGCGCCGCTCGGCCGCATTCCGGACCTACCGCGGGCAGATCGCGCAGGCCGCCAGCACGGGTGGCCCCGCGGGAGTCACCCTGGCGCACAAGGCGTTTCGCAATTACGTCGGCGACAAGTTCGGCTTGAAGGGAGGCGCCCTGACGTCGGGCGAGATCCTCGCGCGCCTCGGCACGCTCGCGCTGCCGCCCGAGTCCTTGGCACAAGCGCAGCGCCTGATCGGCCAGATGGAGGCCGCGGAGTTCGGCGGCAGCGACGCCGGCACCGACGCGGGCCAGCTCGCCCAGAGCCTCGACGCCCTGATCGGGGAGGTGGAGAAACGATGCTGAAAAACACGATCATCGCGGGGCTTTTGGGGCTCGGCGCGCTGACGGCGCGCGGCGCGGCCACCGACGCCTTGCCCGCGCTGGTCGCCGAGGCCGGGACCGCCTTCGCCAAAGGCGACTACGACGCGGCGCTCGCGAAATATGAGCAAGCGCTCACATCCGGTCACGTCAACGGCCACCTCTATTACAACCTGGGCCTGGCCTACTTCCGCAAGGCGCGGACCGGCGAAGCAATGGCGGCGTTTCTCGCCGCCCGGCGCTACCTGCCGCGCGACCCGGATGTCCGGGCCAATCTCCGCTTCGTCACCGCCAAAGTCCGGGACAAGCTCGAGACCGAGTCCCAGGTCGGCAGCTTTCACGCGCTCGCGTTCTGGGTGCGCCGGACGACGCCCCGGGAGGTCGCCGTCGCGTTCGCCGCGGCCGCCATCCTTGCGGCCTTGGCTCTGGCGTCCACGGTCATCGTCCCCGGCCTCCGGCGCCTGCGCGGCTGGGCCCTCGGCGCGCTGGCGGTGCCCGCGCTGCTTGGCGGGGCGCTCGCCGTCAGCGTCAGCGGCGACGAGGTCTGGGGCGCCGTCACCCGGACCCAGGCGCAGGTTTACTCGGGGCCGGACAAAAACACGCTGGTCTTCGAGCTGCAGGAGGGCGCCCCCTTCCGCACCTTCGCGCGGAGCGGGTCCGGATTCTGGGGGATCGAGCTTTCCGATGGCAAGAAGGGCTGGGTTGCTGATAGTGACGTGAAGGTCTTCTGACTCCCCGAAGCCCCAAGCCACCCCAAGGACCTTTTGCCCCATGGCGATCACGAACAAGCAGGCCTACCTCGAGTGCCTCCTCCGCTCGGGCGTGCTGCGTTTCGGCGAATTCAAGACGAAATCCGGGCGGTTGAGCCCGTACTTCTTCAACACCGGCCGCATCGACTCGGGCGAGTCCCTGAGCGAGGTCGCCGGCTACTACGCCGAGCTGATCGCCGAGCGCTTCGGCTCACGGGTCGATAACCTCTTCGGCCCCGCCTACAAGGGTATCCCGCTCGCCGTGATGACCTCGGAGCGCCTGGCGCGCCGGCTCGGCCGCGACGTGAGCTTCACCTTCAACCGCAAGGAGGTGAAGGACCACGGCGAGGGCGGCACGCTCGTCGGCCGCGCGTACCAGGGTGGCGAGAAGGTCGTCGTGATCGAGGACGTGATCACCGGCGGCACGAGCTTCCACGAGACGATCCCGCTCCTCAAGCGCCTCGGGGCTGACGTGATCGGTCTGGTCGTCGGCGTCGACCGCCAGGAGCGCGGCTCCAAGGCGGGAATCTCGGCCATGCGCGAGGTGGGCGAGGCATACGGCGTGCCGACCGCGTCGATCGTGACGATGAACGAGGTGGTCGAGATGCTCTATGACCAGACCGTCCTGGAGAAGGTCTGGATCGACGCGGCGATGCACGCCCGCATCGACGACTACCGGGCGCAGTACGGCGCCTGAGGCTCGCCGCGCCGTCCTCCCGACTTGGGTTTCGGGCATCAGATGCAGCGCGCGATCGCCGCGATGAGGGCCTTGCTGGCGGCGGTCTTGTGGGCGTCGGCGCGGTAGATCAGACAGATCCGGTCCTGGAACTTCGGCGCCCCTTCCACCATCTCGAGCGCGAGGTGTGGATCGCGCGTCGCGACGCGGCCCGGAATGATCCCGACGCCGGCGCCGCGCGCCACGAGCGTCGTCACCAGCTCGAGACTCGACGAGGTGATCGTGCGGGTGAAAATCATGCCTTTTTTCGCCATCTGCTTCTGGATCGACTGCGTCTGCAGCAGCTCGGGATCACAGATCAGCACGCCCGCGCCCTCCTGCGCCTGGGCCGCCGCGGCGGCGCCGGGCCCGGTCCAGAGCGTGACCTCGTCCTTGGCGAGGACCTTGATCACGAGGTCCGGGTGCTCGACGGGGTTCACGACGATGCCGAAATCCACCTTGAAGCCGATCACCTCATCGGTGACCTGGCGCGAGAGGCCGTGCATGACCTTGAGCTCGAGCTCGGTGTGCTGCGTCATGAGCGCCGGCAGCACGTTGGGCAGGGTGTACAGGGCGACCGAGGGGTGGCAGCCGAGGACATAACGGCCGGAGAGCGTGGTTTCCTCGCGCACGGCGGCCTCGCTCAGGCGCTCCCACTCGTGGAGCAGCACGCGCGCCTGGGACACGAACTTCTGCCCGGCGCGCGTGAGGTGCACGCCGGATTTGCTGCGGATCAACAGGGCAGTGCCGAGCGCATCCTCGAGCCGTTTGACGGCGAGGCTCAGGCTCGGCTGGCTGATCCCAAGGCGCTCGGCCGCGCGCGAGATGTTGAGCGTGCTGGCGATCTCGATGAAGTAGCTGAGTTCGGCGGAAGAAGGGAGCATCGGCGTGGTCAGAGATCGAGCAGGAGCTTGATGTCCCGGTCGATCGCATCCGCGTACGCCGTCATGAACTGCGCCGCGCGCGACTTCGGCTTCGCCGGATTCGCGGCGATCTCGGCGTCGACGGCGGCGGCATTTTGCGCCGCGAGGTCGGCGCGGACGATGCGCAGCGCGGTCCGTGGCTTCGGCGGCGCGGCGTTGTTGTTGTCGTCTTGCATGGGCTGCCCTGCTATCTGGAGTTGACTTGTGTTCGGCCCGGCGCCCCGGAACTTAACGGGGCAGATTGTGCCGCGTGCCCGCGGAAAAGAAGGGGAAATAAAAACGCGCCTTTCGGCGCGTTTTGTCGGACGGGAGGCCTCAGCCGGAGGTCACTTGTTGCCCTTCGATTGCTCTTCCCGGTACTTCGAGACGATCTGCTCTTGAATGGACTGCGGCACGGCGCGGTACTTCGAGAACTCCATCGAAAAATTCGCCTTGCCCTGGGTCGCCGAGCGCAGGTCCGTCGAGTACCCGAACATCTCGCCGAGCGGGATCTCGGCGATGATGACGGTGTAGTCGTCCCGCATGTCGCTGCCGAGGAGGAAGCCGCGGCGGGACGAAAGGTCGCCCTGCACGCCGCCCTGGAATTCGGTCGGGGTCTCGACCTCGACGCGCATGATCGGCTCGAGGAGCACCGGCTTCGAGGCGAGGAACGCCTCTTTGAACGCGGCGCGCGCGGCGATCTTGAACGCCATTTCGGAGGAGTCGACGGGGTGGAAGCCGCCGTCGTCGAGGTCGATCTGGGTGTTGATGACCTGGAAGCCGCCGAGCGGCCCCTTGGCGACGGACTCGGTGAAGCCCTTTTCGCAGCCCGGGATGAACTCCTTCGGGATGGAGCCGCCGACGCAATTGTTCTCGAACTTGAATTTGACTTCGCTGTCGTCCGGCAGCGGGATGAGCTTGCCGACGACGTGGGCGTACTGGCCCGAGCCGCCGGTCTGCTTCTTGTGCTTGTAGTCGAACTCGGCGACCTGGGTCGGGGCTTCGCGGTAGTTGACCTTTGGCTGGCCGACGATGACGTTGGCTTTGTACTCCCGCTTGATGCGCTCGACGTAGATCTCGAGGTGGAGCTCGCCCATGCCGCGGATGAGGGTCTCGTTCGACTCGGGGTCGACGAAGACGCGGAAGGTCGGGTCCTCCTTCATGAAGCGGTTGAGCGCCTTGGAGATCTTGACGAGGTCTTCCTGCTTCTCGGGCTTGATGGCGAGCTCGATGACCGGCTCGGGCACGAAGATCGATTCCATCGAGACGTTGAGCTTGGGGTCGCAGTACGTGTCGCCGGAGGCGCACTCGACGCCGACGATCGCGATGATGTCGCCGGCCTCGGCGATGTCGATCTCTTCCTTGGCGTTGGCGTGCATGCGGACGATGCGGCCGATGCGCTGGCTCTTCTGAGCGCGCGGGTTGTAGTGGGTCTCGCCCTTCTTGAGGACGCCCTGGTAGATGCGCGTGTAGGTGAGCTGACCGTAGTGCTCGTCGGTGATCTTGAAGG
>JAYVWD010000289.1:0-3887 GCA_043786345.1 Pseudomonadota bacterium | reverse complement strand
GCAGCCCTCGTAGAGCTTCGCGGTCTTGGCCGAGACCATGACCTTGTCGGAGAGCAGGATATCCTTCCAGCTGCTCTCTTCCCACTCGCGCTTGATTTTTTGGTAGAACTCGAGCTTGAGGTCTTCCGCCTGGCCCTCGTCGATCTGGCCGTCGAGCTTGGTGATGTCGTTGACGCCGGCGATCTTGTCGGCGAATTTCTTGAGGCCGTGGTCGATGAAGTCCTTCTTCCATTCCTTGTCGCTAAAGATCCGGGCGGACATCTTCTTGCGGTCGGCGCGGCTCACGGCCTCGTCCAGGTCGGCGGTCGTGAGCTTCATCTCCTCCGGCGTCGCGTTCCGGCTGAAGGCGTCCTGCGCCAGGCGGTTGATGTATTGGCGGAAGGTCGAGGGGTGTCCGCACTTGAAATTGAGGGCCACACCGACGCCGTCGCCCTCGCCGGTGCCGGTACCGAACTGCACCTGGGCCGTCTGGACGGCGGCCGGGAGCTCGTTTTCGAACCACTTCACGAGCTTCTTCAGCTCGGCGATCTTGTCATCCTTCCAGCCGTTCGTGCCCTTGGGCATCGACGAGGGGCGCTGGCCGACGATCTGCTTGGCGCCGAAGACGATCGAGTAGTAGACGCGGGCGTTGAGCGAGTCCGAAACCAGGGATTTCTTGTCGAAGCTGACGTTGTTGAGCGGCCAGAAGCTCCGCGCCTTGCCGTCCTTCGAGTCGTGGCAGCTCGTCGAGCCGCAGCCTTTTTTCAGGTATTTGATGGCCTCGTCGTCGGTCATGGCGTCGACGCCGGCGAGCCAGTTCTCGGTCTTCTTCTTGACCACGGCGTCTTCGTCGTCGTCGTCACCGGCCGCCGCCGGCTCGGTGTCGCTGCCGCTCGGGCTGCCGCTCGGGCTTCCCGAGGCCGACCCACTGCCCTTCGCCGCGGCCGTCGGGCGCGCCGCCGGGCTGCCGCCGCCGCAAGCGGAGACCGCCTCGAACAGCACAAACAGCAGCAGCCATTGGGTTTTGATCCTCATGAGTCACACGCATCCAGGATTGTTCAGACTCATCGGCTCGTTGGGAGTCTTTCGGAAAAAGCGGGGAGTTACTTGAGGGTAAGCCGAGAGGGGCGCGAATACGCAGGGGATTTCCCGCGGTTTTAAGGAACCGACTGATCGAGGATTCCGGATCCATAGATCGCCGAGGTCCAGGCCGTGACGCCGTTTTCCGCCTTCGCCTGGACGTTGGCGAAGACGCCGAGCATGCCGCGCAGGGGCAACAGGTTCTTGTACGTGGCGGCGGGGATTAGGACGTTGCCGTTCGGGGCGATGAAGCAACGGAGGACCTTGGTCTTCGCCTGGGTTCCGCCGAAGAAGGTGATGATCGCCAGGTTCTCCTTCTCGACCTTGCGGGTGAAGCTGATCTTGAGGTCGTTCTTGGCGGTCGCGAGGTTGCTGTTCAAGTCGGCGACCTGGAGGTTCGTCCCGAAGTTGAGGTCGAAGGCGCCGCTCAGCTTCAAGATGCTTTGATCGCTCGGCATCGGCGGGGACGAGACCTCGACGGGCCCCGAGGCCAGGGTCACGGCGGCTTTCACGACGCCGTCGGCAATGATCGTCTTCTCTTCCTTGACGTCCTGGGAGCGGAAAACCGTGCCCTCCGACACCAGGCCATCGGTCCAGGCGCCGCTCACGGAGACCGCGGTCGCCTGGCTCGAGGCCGGCGCGGCGAAGGCCGCCTCGGCGCAGCCCGTGCTGGCTTTTTGCGGGAGGAAACCGGTCGTCCCGAAGGCCGTCACCTGCCGCCAGCGGAAGTCGAAGGTGTCGCCGGCGCCGACGAACTTCTGCTTGCGCATGTAGATGGTTCCGAACTCGACGCCCACCTCGGCCCCGGCGGGCGCCAGGTCGGCGGCCAGATAAGCGCCGAACGCCAGGGGCTTCACGCCGAGGTCCGTATCTTCAGTCGAGCCGCCGGGCGGTAGGTCGACCGGCGCCGTGCCGCTCCCTTTGGAGCGCTCGCTCTTTTTGGAGTCTTTGCCGCAGCCGACGGCCGGCACCAGCACGAAGGCCAGGGCCAGGACCAGGCCGATTTTTTCTATTGAAAGACGCATGTTCCGCTCTCCGGACTGAGACGGGCCTATCCTACCGGTCGGCATTTGGGGCGCGAAGTTTAGCCCTCGCCCCGGCGCGAGTTGGGCCCGTTCGCGCCTTTTTCAAGGCCCCGGTCCGGCAGGCGAAATTCCGGCTAGGACATTTCGCCTAAAGTTCGCCGCCACGCGCACCGATTCGAAGTTCAACGGACGGATCGCATTCAGGACAACAACCTCGCGGTTGCCATCCTCTCAGGAGAAGACACGATATGACGTCGAAGCTTCAGGAGACGACGACCCCAGTGGACGCCGCTAAGGAGTCCGGGAACGCTGCCTCCAGCCCCGAAGCCACCCAGCCCGACGTGAACCGTCGCCTGATGCTCGGAGCCGGCCTGGTCGGCCTGGCCGCGATCCTCGCGTCCGCCTGCTCAGGCAGCAACTTCTCGTCCGGCTCCAAGAGCGCCGACAAGGCGAAAGACAAGGCGAAAGCCGACGCCGGCGACGGGGACGACGACGATTCCGGCAGCGGAACGCCGAAGGTGCCCACCGGCGGCGGCACCGATCCGGTCAAGGATCCGCTCATCATGCCGGTCGGCTCCGAAAAGAACGCCAAGGATCTGCTGCCCCCGGGCACCAAGATCCAGGGCGGCACCTCGGACAACCCCTCCGTCGCCTCCTTCGACCCGAAGACGGGCGTGATCAAGGCGATCGCCCCGGGCACGGCCGTCATCACCATCCAGACGCCCGACGGGCCGAAGCTGATCTATGTCAAGGTGAAGGAGCCCTCCAGCAGCGGCGGCTCCGGCACGGGCACCGGCCCGAACGGCGGCGTCATCGGCGACGGCGGCGACGGCGGCCTGCAAACCGCAGTCGATACGGGCGCCGATTCCTGCTACGCCAACACGGTCACCAAGCTCGACCTGAGCGGCATCCCGGCGGCCGACGCCGGCATGAAGCCCAAAGTCGTGTTCTACGGCAGCACGCGCTCGACGCTGATCGCCGTGAAATTCAACTCCGACCTCCCGCTCAAGCAGCTCGTCATCACGAAAGAAAGCGGCGAGCTCCTCGCGCTGCATGGCATCACCGGCGCCGACAAGAACGGCAGCGGCTGGCGCCCGATCGTGATCGACAACATCTGGCTCGGCGACGCCACCAAGATCGTCCTCGTCCTCCAGCTGGACGGCGACGTCCGCAAGAAGGTCGAGGTCGACGTCGAGTACTTCAAGACCTTCCAGGGCAAGGCGGTCGTCGACCTGAGCGCGATGAGCGTCCCGGGCGGATTCGTCGGCAACCAGGCCATCGCCTCCTTCGACAGCGCCTCGGGCTTCCAGGAAGACCCGAACGCCAAGTACCCGAACAAGTACAACCTCGGCAGCGACCGCCTCCTCCAGACCGCGCAGGCCGGTGCGAGTTGGACGATGAAGGCCGACATCATGAACCCGGGCAACAAGTACACGTTTACCGACGTGATGGGCGACGTCATCAACATCAATGGCGCCGGCATCCTCGAGTACCAGGTGTTCTGCGCCTACGCCATCAACGGCAATAGCGCTTATCGCACGATGCTACACGTCGGCTAAGAAACAGCGGCTCCCCGGCTTACTGGACTTTAGGAGGCTTGACTAAGATGCCCTTTGCGAAAACCGAACTGTTTCAAATGGACCGCCGCTCGCTCCTCAAGCTGACGGGGACGATGGGGATCGGTGCGACCTTCATCAACCCCCAGGAGCTCTGGGCCGCCGGGATGTGCGACAAGGTCACGATCGACAACGGCGACTTCACCGCCACCCAGGCCGGCGCGAAGCTGCAGTTCTGGATCGACGG
>JAYVWD010000288.1:0-2861 GCA_043786345.1 Pseudomonadota bacterium | reverse complement strand
CCAGGGTCATTGTAACGTGTTGTAAGCATAATTATTTATTGATTTTTGTCGCGTTTCGGCTCAGCTCGGGCGCCGAAGTCGCCGACTCAGGGAAGAGGCCCAAAGGAGCTTTTTCTTATGGTGAACGCGTCGAACCACGTGCCTCCGGTCAAAGTCGCTCCCGTCGCCCTCCGGCGCCGCCTCCGCGGACTCCTGCTGCGCGCGCATGCTGCAATCGCCCGCCATCCGCGCCTGGTCGCGCTCTACATTCGCGGACTCGCCGCGCTCCTGCGCCCGCTTCCTGACGGCGGCATCAAGGAGCACGTCCTGGCTCTGCTCGGCGCGACGGCCTGGCCACGGATCACGATGCGGGAGGTCGAGGTCTCTTTCGGCGCCGAGCGCGGATTGCGGCTCGTGCCTCACTTCGGCGAGTTCGACGGCGAGGCCGCCTTCCGGAAGCGCCTGAATTATGAGCTCGAGGTCGTTCAATTTATCGAGGAGCGCGTCGGGGACTTCGACGCCGTCCTCGAATTCGGCGCCAATGTCGGCCTCTTCACGCTGTTGTTCTCGCGCATCCTGCAGCGCCGCAACGAGGACGCGCGCGTCTATGCGTTCGAGCCGTCGGCGGAGGCTTTCCACCGGCTGACGACGAACCTCAAGGCAAACGGCGTGGGGAACGTCCTCGCGTTCAACGCGGCGGTGGCCACCGAGACCGGGCTGTTGGCGTTCTTCGAGCCGAAGGGGCACCTGACGAATGGCTCCCTGCATCGGGACTTCTCGCTGATCTTTTCGCCGGATGTCCAGGAGACCCGGGTGCTCGCCGTCGGCCCGGATCTCATCGCAACGCTCGTGGAGCGGCACCCGCGGCTATTGATCAAGATCGACGTGGAGGGCTTCGAGGTCGAGCTGCTCGCGGCGCTATCCCCGCTCTTCGACCGCCACCCGGCGCCGCACTTCATCATCGAGGTCCTGCCCGGCACCGCCACGCGCTTCAACGCGATACCGGTGCTGGCGGAGCGCTTTGAGATTTTTCACCTGCTGCCCGGGGGGCCGTGCGCCCGCGCCGATTTCCTCGGAACCGTCCACCGCGACTACTACCTGAGGCCCCGGGCCGTCGGCGGGTGCCGACCGGCCGCTCCGGGAAAGTGACGTCGTCGCCGACGCGGGAGCGGCGCCGCCTCGGACGGCCGCGAAGCCTCAGGGGACGGCGGCGTGAGCCTGATCCGGGGCGACGCCGGCGGGCTCGGCGTCCAAAGGACCCGGAACTCCTGAGGCGCCCTTCGAGACCGGGCCGAGCGGCGTATCCGGCGCGGCGTCCACGTCGAGCCAGCTGACGATGGGGAAGTGGTCCGACAGCGCGTAGGCCCGCGGGTAGTCCTGCACGGCCCAGAACGCCGGCGCGACGCCGGCGCCCAGGTAAAACACGTGGTCGATCCGGATCCGCGGCCGCCGGGTCGGAAAGGTCGGATCGCCGTCCGCGCCGAGGTGGGCGTCCTTCCAGCCATAAGTCAGCATCCGGTCGAACTCCGGGTCGGACGGCGAGATGTTGAAGTCCCCGGCAACGACGACCGGCACGCCCCAGGACGCCGGCTTCTGGAGCCGGTGGTTGAACGACTTGAGCTCCTGCTTCTTGATCGGGTTCGCGTCGAAATGGACGCTCGTGAACAGGAATTCGCGCTGCGAGGCGCGGTCGCGCAGCGACGCCCACACCGCGAGCCGCGGGATGTGCGTGGTCGCGGACTCCTCCAGCAGCCAGCGGCCGCTCTGGATCAGCTCGAAGCGGGCCTTCGCATAGAGCAGGATCGCGTCGGTGGACACGTCGTCGGCGATCACGAATCCGTAGTCGTCCTTGAACCGGCGGTAGAGGTCGGCGACCTGGAGCGGCGCGCATTCCTCGAACGCCGCGACGTCGAAGGCGATCGCGGCCACCTGCTCCAGCATCTCGCCGCGGCGGTCTTCCCACTCGGGGTAGCCGGAGCGGACGGCGTTGCGGTCGGCCGTCGACAGGACGTTGTACTCGAGGACGCGCAGCTGCATGGCGCCGCCGACATTCTTGAGCGGGATCGTCACGTCGCGGCTGTCCGCGTCGACCCACAGGCAGCCGTGCAGAAGGAGCGCCGCGACCGCCGGTATGAGGGCCTGGCGGCTCACCCCGGCCCCCGGCCGATGGTGAGCTCGAGCGCCGGCAGCAGCGCCCGGCGGACGGGGAAGCGCAACTTGAGGTCGCCCTCGCCCTCGACGCCGTAGGAGAATTCGGCGCGGCGGAAGTCGAAGAGGCGGGCGCCGGCGGCGAGGCCGACGACGTTGCCGCCGGCGAAGCACCAGCGGCGGCCGGCGAGCACGTCGGCCACCCAGACGCGGACGTTGGTGTGGGCGCCCCCGATCTCGTTCCGGCCGTCGAGCCGGTCGAGGGCGAGCGCGGCCTTGAGGACGTAGGGATTCGCCGGCCCGGGCGCGGCCGGCGGCGCCGAGTCGAGCTCCGCGACCAAGCCGAAGCCGCTGCCGCCGTAGTCCGTGCCCCAAAGCCGGGTGTGGACGATGGTCGCCGCGATGCCGACCGAGACCTGGGGCGCGACCCGCTCGAGGACCTGGATGTTGTAGAGCCCCAGGGCGTCCATCCCGAGGTCGGTCTGGACGAGGGGAACGGGGAGCCCCTCGCCGCTGGATTCCACCGTCGCGCCCGTGGTCGCGGGGTACTCGATGTCGCGCCGCGGGTAGGCGGCCGCGGGCGACGCGGAAACCGCGACCAGCGCCGCGGCGAGCGCGGCCACGCCGGCACCGCCTGAACGGACGCCATGGAGGTTCGAATTCATGATAGGCCGATCATATCAAGTCGCCGGCTGGGTCACCAAGGCCATGTGCGCCGTCGAGTCCAGCACCTT
>JAYVWD010000287.1:0-15150 GCA_043786345.1 Pseudomonadota bacterium | reverse complement strand
CCTTCAAGCAGGTGCTCCATCTGACTCCCGAGCGGCCCGAGATCAAATTTGAAATGTTCTCGCTCCTCTACGACCACGGCTTCGACGAGCAGGCCGTGGGGTTCGGCAAGGACGTCGCGAAGCCCATGGAAATCGTCCGCCACTACAACAACAAGGGCGTGATGCTCTCGAAGGACGGCCTGACCGACGGCGCGCTGACCGAATACCAGCGGGCGCTCCGGTTCTTCCCGAAGTTCAAGGAAAACTACCGGATCCATTTCAACATCGCCCTCGCCAACCTGCAGCTCAAGACGCGGGAAGGCCTCGACGCGGCGATCAAGAACCTGAAGACCTGCCTCGAGCTCGAGCCCGCCTTCGAAAAAGCGAAAAAGACCCTCGAAACCGTCGAGCGGAACATCGCTTCGAAGAAGAAGGCCTCCTAGCCGGCGTATTTCCGGTCGCCGGTCGCCTACGTGTTCATCGTGATCTTCCTGATGGCGGCCGTCGGCAGCACCTTCTTCATCGGCGGCCTTTACGAGGGCAATCAGGCGGCGCTCGACAGCTTCTTCAGCTTCCTGCCGTGGCTCTACCTGATCTTCGTGCCGGCGGTCGGCATGCGGCTCTGGGCGGAGGAGCGGCGCTCGGGCACCATCGAGCTGCTGTTCACGTTGCCCGTGACCATGACCGAGGCGGTCCTCGCGAAGTTCGCCGCCGGCTGGGCCTTCCTCGTCGTCGCGCTGGCGCTCACCATTCCCCTCGCGCTCACCGTCAACTACCTGGGATCCCCGGATAATGGCGTTATTCTAGCGGGTTATATCGGTTCGGCGCTGATGGCCGGCGCCTACCTCGCGGTCTCGTGCTTCACCTCCGCGCTCACGAAGAACCAGGTGATCAGTTTTATCCTCGGGGTCATCATCTGCTTCGTCCTCGTGCTGCTCGGCTGGGGCGTCTTCACCGACGTGCTCGCGGCCTTCCTGCCGGCCGCGGCGGTAGACGCGATCGCCGACTTGGGCTTCATGACGCACTTCCACGGCGTGAGCCGCGGCCTGATCGACTCGCGCGACCTGATCTACTTCGCCTCGGCGATCCTGGTCGGCCTCGCGCTCAATACCCTGACGCTCACGGCCAAGAAGGCCAGCTGACGAACGGAGGCTCCCGCATGTCGTCCCCTCTCCGCAAGATCACCACCACCGGCTCAGGTCTGGCGATGCTGGCGGTGGCCGTGGTCGCCCTCAACATCATCGCCGCGCGCGTCTTCGTGCGCCTCGACGTGACGGACGAGCGGGTGTTCAGCCTGTCGGACGGCACCAAGCGCATCCTCGAGAAGCAAGGCGGCGACGTGACGGCCAAGCTCTACTTCTCGCGCTCCCTGAAGG
The DNA here is from genome assembly GCA_043786345.1 of Pseudomonadota bacterium. Lineage (GTDB taxonomy): Bacteria > Bdellovibrionota_B > Oligoflexia > Oligoflexales > CAIYRB01 > JANOTL01. The sequence goes on along the minus strand of JAYVWD010000287.1, from coordinate 13,795 downwards.
ACCTGCCGGTCGTCATCAAGACCTATGCGACGCGCGTCGAGGAGGTCCTCAACGAGTATGCGGTGAAGAGCCGCGGCAGGCTCCGGGTCGAGGTCATCGACCCCAAGCCCGACACCGACGACGAGGAATGGGCGCAGAAATACGGCCTTTCCGGCGTGCGCCTGCCCAAGGGCGACCAGATGTACTTCGGCGTCGTCTTCCTCGCCGGCACGAAGGAGGTCCCCCTGCCGTACCTCGACCCTCGCCGCGAGGAGTTCCTCGAATACGACCTGTCCGAGGCGCTGGTCTCGGTTTTCAAGAAGGACCCGCCCAAGGTCGGCATCCTGAGCTCGCTCCCGCTGTTCGGCGGCGACAAGGGACAGAAGTATTTTCTCGCCGTGAGCGGCACGCCGGAGCTCGAGGAGCTCAACAAGGCTCAGTATTTCGAGGTGCCGGTGAGTGTCGGGCAGCGCTTCGACAAGCAGCGGAGCGACTTCGTCGAGGTGCAACAGGCGCAGACGGCGCCGGCTTCGGCGACGGCGCCTTTACCGGGAAAAGGGTAGGTATAGGAGTGCCGGGGGCGACGGGCGAGGCTGGCGGTGAGGTGCTGGGGTCGCGCGTCGCGGTCATGTCTCATAGAAGCCCGGAATCGCGGCGACGACGGAACGGCCGGCCGGCCGGACTTTTTTAAAAGCCTGCCCGGCCGGCCGTTCAGTGCCTCAATGCTTCTTTTTGAAAATGGGTGCGCGTATCGCCAGTGCTGCCCGCCGCAGGCCCCGTCCCCTACTTGGGACTCTTCTTGAGATCCTGTAGGGCCGTGATCAGGGCCTCGTGCCGCGGCGCCTGCTTTTTTCCGGCGTTGCAGTAGAACATCCGCCGGTCGACGGCGACGCCGCCGGGCGTCTTCGCCGCGTGCGCCAGCTCGAAGACGAGGGCGTCGAAGGCGTTCACCTCGATGGTCTCAAGGGTCGCCGAGTCGTCGAGCACCGGCTTCAGCTTTTTCCATTCGGCGTCGGTGAGGGGGCGGTCCAGGTCGACCCTGGCGTGGCCCGCCTGGACGACGAGGAGGCGCGGGGCCCTCGTCTTGTTGACGAGCACCATCACCTGGCCGGCATCGGCCCAGCCGCCCTCGCTGAAGAGGCCGTAGCCTTCGACGCCCTCGTCCCCGGCATCCTTGAGGGTCTTGACGAGGAATTCCTGCCAGTCGGCCTTGACCCTGGCCGCTTCGAGCTTCGCCGGGGCCGGCTTCACGACCTCGGCGGCCTTCTGATCCTCGCCCTTGCCGGTGATGCAGCCGCAGGCGGTCGCCAGCGTGAGGGAGCTCATCCAAAGAAGCAGAATGCCGTTACGCATGGGGGCCCTCACTTGCCGTCGCAGAATTTGATGCTCTTGATGGTGCGGGGGATTCCAGGGCTCTCGACCTCCAGGTCGACGTAGCGGAACTTCCGGTCGAGCGCCTTCATGGCGTATTCCTTGGTGGTCTGCAGGCGGCAGTCCTCCTTCATCGACTCCCGGTTGCGGGCGCAAACCGAGTACATGCCGGGGTCGGAGTTGGCCTCGTTGCGGGGCTCGGGCTCGAGCACCCAGACGCACTTCTTCTTGCCGTCGAGGTCGCAACCCGCCAGCAAAAGCCCGAGGGCGGCCAGGCAAATTGCGTACGCCATTGGCAACCCTCCCATTACGCTGTTATTTTCTGAAGCGCCACAAGAGGCATTGTACCGCAGGGGCCCGTGATGCACTACGAGATCGACCGCGAAATCGCGCGTTTCGACGTCCTTTTCCAGAAGCTGAGCGGTTTGCGCCGGGGCGAGCTCGACGTCGAGCCGCTCTGCGAGCACGGCTACCTCGTCAAGCCCCGGCGGACCGCCGTCGCGCCGCCCCCAGGCAAGCGCATCGGGCTCACGCTCATGGGCCTCACGCACGGCAACGAGCGGGCGGGCGCGGCGGTCGTCGGCAACCTCGCGGCGCTCATGGCGTCCGGGCAGCTGACGCCGGCGGTGCCGACCGCTTTCCTGCTCGGCAACCCCTGGGCGGGCCGGGAGGACAAGCGGTTCCTCGACCGCGACATGAACCGCTCCTTCGGCCGGAAGACCCAGGGCCTGCGCGAGGAGCGCCGCGCGGCGGAGCTCGCCGCGGTCCTGGCGGAGACGGCGTACTTCCTCGACTACCATCAGGTCTCGCGGCCCTCGGACCGGCCGTTCTTCATCTTTCCTCATTCGCCCGCGAGCTTCGCGCTGGCCCGGGCGATCTCGCCGCGCCAGACGATCGTGACGCACTGGGGGAAGCCGTTCTCGACGGAAGGTATGTGCTCCGATGAGTTCGTGAACGCCCAGGGCGGTGTCGGCTTGTCCGTCGAGCTCGGGCAGAACGGCTTCGACCCGTATCAGATCGCGGTCGGCGTCGAGTGCGGCATCTGGGCCATGCGCGCCGTGACCCGCGCCCTCGAGGAGGGGCTCCCGGCGGCGGCGAAGGACCCGTACCTGCGCTTTGCGCCCGGCGAGGAGGGCGACATCTACACCTGGGCCGAGATCCTGCCCTGGCCGGACGGGGCCTACGTCGAGCTGGTGGACGACCTCACGAACTTCAAGGAGCTGGCGCCCGGGGCCCGGCTCGGGCTCGTCGACGGGCGCGAGCTCGTCACCCGCACTGGCGGCCGGATCCTCTTCCCAAAGTACATGACGCGGGAGGCGCAGCAGGCGATGGAGACCCGGCCGACCGAGCTCGTCCGCCTCATGCGGACGATTAGCGAAGCCGAGCTGCCGGGCTGAACGCTGAACGCGCAAAAAAGCCCGAAACAGGGGGCGCTGACCCCTCGAGCTTCGGGACTTCCATCGGGCCCGGAAGGCGCTACTAGCTGCCGCCTGGACGCCCGTCGTCTTCCTTCCGGCCACAGGTCTCGACGTCCTGGCCTTTCGAGCGCTTGTCCTTGGACGCATGCGCGGGCTTGTTGACGACTTTGACTTTGTATTTGCTGGCTGGTTTCATAAGTATACTCACCCACCCAATTTGGTAACGAAACTATACCAAAAAGCCTGGCGCCTGTCTACGATCGGGAATAAAATAATCTGTATTTGCGCCGAGTTGCGATTCCGGATGGCCTCCGGAGGCGCCCCTCAGAGTCTCTAATTAGCAACATTGGTGCCACCTGCCGGCGGCTGCTTGAAGGTGACGGTAAGGGAGCGGGCGGCGCCTTCGCCCCGCACCTCGATCGCCCCGGCGTAAACCTCGCGCGTCAGGCGGCCGAGGCCGGCCAGGAGGTCGAGGAAGAAACGGTCGGCCCCGAGGCTCCGGATCCGCGCCGGCGTCTCGCACTCGAGGATCGCGAGCGCGGCCGCGTCGGGGAACGCGCCGGACGCGGCGAAGGTGACGACGAGGCTCATGACCCCGTCGTCGTCGCGGACGTGGTAGGCGGCGGCCAGCGGGGTCTCGCGCCCCGGAACCGCGAAGAGGGCCGCGTAGGCGGCGAGCGTCGCGATCATCGCCTTCACGTCGAAGTTGAGGGGGACGTAGAGGAGGTCTTCGTCGCCGGGCGGCGGCATCTCCGTGGCCGTCACCCGCACGCCGAGGCGGCGGAGGCCGGAACCGTGCGTCTTGAGCCACTCGTCGACGAGCGCGCGCGCCGTCCGCGGCGTCGGCGCCAGCGAGCCTTCCTCGAGGGCGGAGGCGATCAAGATGCTGCGGATCGCGAACTCGAGGCGCGCGGCGTGCCCCTCGGCCTCGCGGACCGGCTCGCGCCAGGCGCCCGGGGACCCGGCCTCGGGCGGCAGGGCCGAGAGCACGCCGAGCATCCCCTGGAGCTTGGCGACGGGCGTGTTGAGGTTGTGGCTGAGCAGCGAGATGAAGTTGCCCTTCAAGTCGGCGGTCTTCGCGTGGAAGCGGCGCTGCGCCTCGAGGCGGTAGCGCTGGAAGGCGGTGAGCGACAGGCGCGCGAACCCGGCGAAGATGAAGGTCGACAGCCCGAAGTAGAGGCAGTCGAAAAGCGGCATGTAAACGAACAGATGTTTGACAGCCCAGGCGTTGACGAAGGGGCCCGTCATCATGAAGACCATGAACATGCCCGTGGCCGCGGTCCCGCCGAACACCGCCATCGTCGCGATGATTACGGCGCAGAAGCCCGCCGTCGCCAGCAGCACGTAGTTCTGCGTCGGCATGCGGATCATGGCCTTGTCGAGGAACATCGTGGCGACCTGCTCCCAGAAGATATGGAGCGGCGTGCCGGCCACCTCGACGTTCACCGCCGGCGGGTCGTAGACCGTGCGCGTGAAGCGCTTGACATAGGTGTCGGCCGAGGCGAGGGCGCGGGTTTCGTCGCCGCCGATGAAGGCGAAGAGCGGCACGACGGCGAGCGGCGCGCGGAGCACGTCCCGGAAGGTCAGCAGCGGCAGGTCGCGCGGGCTCGACAGGTTCAGGATGAAGGCCGGCGAGATGGACGGCAAAAGCTGTGTCAGGAACGGCGCGTCCTCCGGCTGCGGGCCGCCCATCATCTCGGAGACCAGGATCGGCATCACCCAGTCGTCCCATTTGGGGCTATAAGGGCAGTTGGACTGGATCTTCTCGGGCTCGTCGCAGGTGGCGTCGTCGAGCAGGGTCGCGAGCGACGGCAGCTCCGGCGGCAGGCGGGAGTGGTGGCTCGAGGGCGCCACGAGGTAGACCCTGGACAGGCCTTTGACGCGGCGCAACGCCTCGGTCAACGGCAGGAAGTAGACGTCGTCGTCCGGGTGCGCCTCGCCGTCGAGCCGGACGAAGATCGCCTTCACGCCCTGGTTGGCGAGGGCCTCGATGACCCGGGCGTAAACGGCGATCGAGACGTCGGGCACGACGCCGGCGGGCGCCCGGCCGAGGAGCCGCACGTCGAGCGGGTCGGCGCTGACGGCCAGCACCTGGGCGGCGCTCTGCGGGACGCGGCCGCGGCCCTTGGCCAAGCTGAATTCCAGCAGGTTTTGCTCGGCGAGCAGCGACAGGCGCGAGGAGCTCCGGCCGGAGTAGACGATATAGGTGAGCGAGGTGAAGAGGATGATCGCGACCGTGAGCGGGTAGACGACGTCGAACCACCAGAGGCGCTCGCGGAAGTCCCGTTGGGCGTGGCTCACGCCGACCTCGAGGTCAGGGTGAAGCAGGCGCCGTTGCCGGGACTGGATTCGAGCTGTATCGAGGCGCCGATCTGGTCGGCGAAAAATCGGCTGAGGAACAGGCCCAGCCCGTGGCCCTTGAGCTTGTAAACGTAGTCGTCCTTGACGCGGTAGAACTTCTCGAAGATGCGCTCGTGGAACTCGGGGGCGATGCCCGGGCCTTCGTCGCGCACGGTTATCGCGAGGCGCTGCGGGCCGGCGGGGCCGAGAGCGATGTGGACCGTGCCGCCCGGCGGCGAGTACTTCACCGCGTTCGAGACGAGATTATAGAGGATCTGGGCGAGGAGCGTCGGGTCGGCCAGCGCGGTGCCGGCCCAGGATTCGGCGACGACGATCCGGACCTTCGCCTCCTCGGCGCGGGACTCGAACTGGCGGACGACCTTCTGCACGGCGGCGAGCGCGTCCACCCGCTGGAGCGGCGGCTTGGCGAGCTCCTTGGCGCCCAGGCGCGCGAACTGCTGGATTCCGCGCAGGTAATCGTCGAGCTCCTCGCAGCTGCCGAGGGCCCGGACGTAGGCCTCGCGGGCGGGGCCGGGTCTCGCCTTGCACTCGGCGGCGGCCTCGAGCCGGGCGCTGGCCTGGGCATTGATCGTCTGAAGCTCGGCGGCGAAACGGTCGAGGAAGCGCTCCTGGATCTGGGCGAGCTCGGCCTCGGAGCGGGCGACGGCCTCGTGCTCGGCGCGCAGGCGCCCCTCCGTGCGTAGGCGCGACAGGGCGCCGCCGACCATCGCCAGCGAGGAGAAGAGCGCGGCGTCGGCGAGCGGGACGTATTGGTTGGCGAACGCGAAGAGCAGCGCGTGCAGGAGGAGCACGCAGGACCAGCCGCCGATGAAGAGGAAGCTCGCGAAGCCGACCGAGAACTTCCAGAAGACCAGCGTCAAGGCCGTGAGCAGCAGGGCCTGCAAGGCCACGACGGCGGTGGGCGCGGTCCGCATCCAGATGCCGCGCGTGATGTTGGCCAAGGCGATCGCCTGGACGTGGACGACCGGGATGCCGTCGTCCACCTCGTTGCCGTCGACCTGCCAGGGCGAGTTGACGAAGGTCGCCTCGCGGTCGTGCGGCGTCCAGGGGCGGTAGGTCGTGTAGCCGATGAAGAGCGTGCGGCCCTCGAGGCCCGTCGGCAGGGTGTTGGTCGCGGCGCCGCGCACGAGCTCCTCGGCCTTTATGGTGCGGAGCAGCGACGGGTTGAAATAGTTGAGCTTCATCGAGACCTTGCCGTCGGGCTGCCGGTGGGCGGCCTGCGCGGCGCGCTCGGCGTTGAGCGGGGTCGAGCGCGTCGCGAGGAGGTAGGGGAGGAACGGCAGCTCGCCGTCCCCCTTGATGACGAAGTCGCGGACGATCTCGCGCCGGTAGTAGCGGGTGATGTCGGCCTTCCCGAGCTTTTCCTGGACCTTTTTGAAGGCCTCGGGCAGGAGGTCGGGCGACTGCGCCTTGATCGAGAGGTCGAAGACGCCGAGCAGCAGGCGCTCGTCCTTCGCGGCCAGCGCCGCGAGCTCCCGCGCATGCGGGTCGTCGTAGTTGAAGATCTGGTTCGGGATCAGGACCGCGATCTGGTCGGCCGGGGTCGCGATGGCGGCGCGGACGACCTTGAGGAGCGACTCATAGGACAGGTTGCGCGGCTTCGGCTCCTTGCCCGCCGCCTTGGGCGGCGGGCTCGGGTCCGGGCCGTCCAGCGCCGAGGTCGTCAGGTCGTCGATGGCGACGATGCCGATCCCGCTCGTGTCGACGAGGTTGGGCGCGAGCCGGGTGCGGATGTCGAAGAGCTTGGCCTCGATGCGCTCGCGGAGCGGCGAGACGTAGAAGGTGTAGAGCAGCAGGCCGGAGACCAGGCCGCAGAAAGCGATCAGAAGCGCGTTGGACGAGCGGTCTTGCATCTAATGAGGATCCCGGCTGCTTCACGCCTCGAGGAGGTGGGGCGCTTTCTCTTTCAGGATCGTGAAGACGCGCAGCGCCTGCTCGATTTCGATGGCCTGGAGCTTACAGTACACCGGGTCGACGTCAAAGGTGCTGCCGGTCTTGGCCTTGTTTTCGTGGAGGCACCCGCCCGCGCACCATTCGCGCATCCAGCAGGACTTGCAGGGGTCCTGGTCGGCGCCGCGGAACTTGGCGACGGCGCGGAGCTTGTCCTGGTTCAGTCCGGACTCGGCGTCGCCGAAGGACTCCGACTGGTCTTCGTTGAAGCGGTGGCAGAGGTGGAAGTGGCCTTCGGCCGACACCGTGAGGTAGTTGACCCCGGCGCCGCAGGCCTTGCCACCCGTCTTGCCCTCTTTAATGGCCAGCAGGTGCTTCTTGACGTTCTCGAGCCGCAGAAGGCGCGGGTAGTCGCCGGCGCCAAGCAGGCGTTCGATGACGTTCTTGTAGATCTGGCCGAGTTTCTCGACGTCGGCGTCGCCAAACTGCTGGGATGCCAGGGAGGTCGCGTGGTGGTAGACCGCGAGCCGGTAGCTATGGGTGGAGATCGTCGAGAGGATCGACTCCTCGAGGAGTCCCAAGTTGGCCCGCGTCACGGTGGACCGCAGCAGCAGGCTCCGAAGGTTGTGGAGCTGCTCGTCGAAGGCCTTGAGCTTGCGCTCGACCTGGGCCTCGGAGTTGCCCTGCTTGTCCTTGGAGAGCCGTTGGCGGGCCTGCAGGCCGTGGCCGTCGTAGCTCAGGGTGACGGCGACCTTCTTGGCCTTGAGCCAGGCGAGCTTTTCTTCGTTGAGGAGCGTGCCGTTGGTGGTGATTGAATAGGAGAAGCGCACCGGGAGCGTCTCGCACCAGGCGACCAGCTCGACCATCACGGGGTAGTTGAGAAGCGGCTCGCCGCCGAAGAAAGTGATGTGGAACCAGTCTTTGCCGGCGGTGAAGAACGTGACGACCTTTTTGGCGGTCTCGAGCGACATCATCGCTTTTTTGCCGTAGTCGCCCTCGCCGGCGAAACAGTAGACGCAGCGCAGGTTGCAGCCCTGGGCCATGTTGAGCGAGATGGCGCGGATGTCCGTCTGGACGTCGCGCGCCGGCGGCTGGGGGAGCTCGAGGGCGATTTCGGCCAGGGCCTCGTCGCCGTCGTCCAAGCGGACGTCGCCGCGGACGTGGCGGGCGAGCGGCTCCTCGACCTCGAGGACGTGCGAGCTGGGCACGTGCAGGAGGAAATGGCCGGTCTCGAACGAAAACGCCCGCCAGTCGGCGGCGGAGCCGTATGCCCGGAGGGCATCGAAAGGGGGAGAAAGCGAGGTGGCCGGTGTCATTTTGTAACCAGTCGGACAGCCAATGAGGCTGGCCAGGTTGCGCCGAGTTATATAATAAGCAACTGTTTTTATTTGGGAAAGACCCCGCGGCGAGGCCTCTTGGGGGCGGCGGCGCGGCGGCCCCCACCGGTGGAATCAGCAAGAACAGTACCACTTTGGCACTCCGGATCTTCTCCTTATAGAATGGTGCCATAACCCAACAGGGCGGAGCACACGCGCGTGTATGCGTTACTGACGATCATGGGGCTGTTGTTGGCGCAAGGTGGCGCTCTACCGAAGGGCGATCTGAGCGGTGCCGACGCCGGCAAGGTGAAAGCGCCGGTGAAGCCCGCGGAGAAGGACGAGAAGCGCCGCAACTGCCTGCTCGACCTCATGGAGCCGCCGGGCGGAAACGCGATCTTCACGAAGGACGGGAGCACCCTCTACTTCCTCGCGAACGGCGGGCCGGCGTTCAAGATGGCGAAGAAGGGCGGCGAGTCGATCAAGAGCAAATACACGCTCTACAAGGTCGACATGGCGCGGAAGAAGGCCGAGCCGATGATGTCGCTCGACCAGAAGGGCGACGCGGCGCTCGTCCTCTACGGCGACCCGCTCGAGGGCATGTCGGTCGTCTCGTTCATCGGCAAAGGCACGAGCTGCTTCGAGGGCGCCGGCGGGGTCTTAAGCATCTCGCTGGTCAAGAAGGGCGCGAAAGCCGTCCAGGGCGCCGGCGCCTTCGTGATGGCGCGGTCGCCGATCGGGTTCTCGCTCGTCGACGTGAAAAAGATGCAGGTCCTCGAGATGGACACGCAGACGTTCCAAACGAAGCTCGCGCGGCGCGTGCGCGCGGCCGAGCGCCCGCTCTACTTCGAGCCGGGCGACCGCCGGATGGTCGTGTTCCACGACGACGGGAAAAACCGCGGCCTGGTGGACTACGCCGCCGCGGACGATCAGAAGGCGCGCCGCTTGGCGATGAAGGCGGGCGACAAGGTGCTGCAGAGCGGCAAATGGTTCGCGGCCGCGCGGCTCGACCAGAAGGCGAACGTGATCGAGATCGCCGAGCTGCCGGAGTGGACGGGGCCCGAGAAGCCCGGGACCTATCGGATCGCGCTGCCGCCCGCGTACCCGGTCGCGACGGCCGGGGTCGAGGTCAACTTCACCAAGCGCCAGGCGCTGGTCTTCGGCGCGAGTTTCCTCGCGAAGCAGCAGTGGCAGCGGCTCTTCGTCTTCGACTACACCCGCGAGGATCCGGTCGCGGTGTTGCCGGTGTCCGGGAAGATGTACGTGAACCTCGCGCTGATCGACCCGACGGGCGCCTTCGCGCTGATCGAGGTGCGCGACATCGAGTCGCGCGCGACGGCCGGCCTGAAGCTCTATAATTTCGCGACCCGGAAGTTCGAGGACCTGAAGCTACCTCCGCCCAAAGAGGGCAAAGAAGGGAAAGACGGATGAGCAGCAGACACCGCGTGGCGCTCGCGACTTCGGCCAAGCTGGCGGACCTGCACGAGGATGACCTTCGCCTCGCGCCGGCGCTCTCGAAGACGCGGATCGAATGGGATCCCGCGGTCTGGACGGATCCCGCGGTCAACTGGGGCGGCTACGACGCGGTGGTGATCCGGTCGGTGTGGGACTATTTCGAGCGCTTCGCCGAGTTCACGGCCTGGCTCGGCAAGCTGGGCGAGGCCGGCGTCCGCGTGCTGAACCCGGTCGAGGCGATGCTCGTCAACAGCGACAAGGCCTACCTGCGCGACTTCGAGCAGGCCGGCGTCAAGGTGTTGCCGACGCGCTGGATCGAAAAGGGCGCGACCAAAGCCGAGGTCTCGGCGGTCCTCGGCAACCTGCCGTGGGACGAGGTGGTGATCAAGCCCTCGGTGTCCGCCGGCGCGTTCCGCACGGCGCGGCTCGCGAAGGGCAGCCTGGCGGCGATGCAGACCTTGGCCGAGACGATCGTCCAGGACTCGCACGCGCTCATCCAGCCGTTCATGGCCGAGGTCCTCACGGCGGGCGAGTGGTCGTTCCTCTTCTTCGGCGACGAGTTCAGCCACGCGGTCGTGAAGCAGCCGAAGGCCGGGGACTTTCGCGTGCAGTTCACCCACGGGGGGCGGCACCGGAAGGCGGAGCCGGCGCCGGAGGTCCTGCGCCAGGCGGTCCAGGTCCTGCGGGCGAGCCGTCGGGCGAAGGGCTGCGGCGGCGACCGGCTCTACACCCGCGTCGACGGGATCGTGCGCGGGAACGACTTCCTCTGCATCGAGGTCGAGCTGATCGAGCCCTACCTCTTCTTCGAGGAGGACGACGAGGCGCCGCAGCGGTTCGTCGACGCGCTCGACGCCCTACTTTGAGAGCGCCTTCTTCGGGTACTTCTGCTTCTGCTGCTTCTTGACCTCGGTCGCCTGATCTTCCAGGAACCAGGTCTTTTGCAGCGCCTTCAGCGTGACGGTGAGCTCGGCCACGGTCTCGAGGAGCTTGGCGCCGTACTGCGGGTCCTTCTTGAGCTCGACGGCCAGATCGCCCATGGTGTCGAGGAGGTTGGCGACGGCCTTCTGGCGCTGCGCGATCGGGACCATGACGGCGTTTAAGTTGACCATCGTCACGTCCATCGACCTGAAGGCGTGGGCCATCAGGTCGTTCTTGAGCAGGTCCTTATCGACCCGCCGGAACGTGTCGGCGCCGGCGTCCATGAAGTCCTTGGCGAGCCCGGTCTGCATGAAGTCCTTGTCCACGCGGGTGAACACGTTGGCGCCGGCGTCGACGAACCTCGGGATCTCCTTGCTCTTCTTCTTGAGCTCCTTGGTCATCACGAGGATGTCGTCGGACAGCTTGATGAAGTTGGTGAGCGCCGGCAGGACCATGTTGATGGCTTCGTTCATCTCGCCGGACTTGTACTTGCTGAAGAGCTGGTTCGTGGAGTTGAGCGCGCCGGTGACGCCGCTCAGCAGGCCGTCGACCTGCGCCATGATGTCGGAGAGCTTGCGGCCGCTCAGGAACTCGGAGAGGTCCGTCGCCTCCTTGCCCGGGATCGTGTCGTTATTGGGGATGACGCGGGCGTCCTCGGGGCCGGGGACGATATCGATCTTCTTCTCGCCGATGATGAAGGCGCGGAAGATGTTGGCCTGCGAGCCCTCGCGGAGGCGCCCTCCGACCGAGCGCTTCACCTCCATCGTCACCAGGATGTGGTTGTCTTCCTCGACCTCCAGGTTCGAGACCTCGCCGACGCGCAGGCCCGAGATGGTCACGGCGCTGCCGACGCGCAGGCCGTCGGCGTCGACGACCTTCGTGAAGTAGGTGTTCTTGGTCTCGAACCAGAAGTTGCGCTTCCCGATCTGCCACACCGCCATAGCTACGAACAGGCCGACCCCGCCGATGCCGGCGAGCGCTTTCTTCTCCAAAAAGCTGAATTTCAATTTCATTTTGTGCGTGCGCCCAGCGTGGCCTTGTCGTCCACTCTGGTGTCGACCTACCGGGCGAGCGACTTGAGGAGGTCGGCGCTTTTGATCCAGGCGTCGTCGATGAAGTCCGCGTAATTCGTGACCATGTTGTTGGTCTTTGGGTGGAGCACCCAGTCCGCGACCGCGAGCCCGAACGGGTAGTCGTTCGTCCCGACCATGACGCCCCGGCCGCGTTTCTTCTGTTTGGCGATCCAGGCCATGAGCATCGGCATGGTCGGCGAGGCGAGCAGCGCCGAGGGGTCGTCCAGGACCAGGACCTTGGGGTCGAGCACGATCGAGCGCGCCAGCAGCACGCGCTTCCGGACCTCCCAGTTGATCCGGTCGGGGCGCCAGTTCCACTGCGCCGGCTCGACGTCGGCGTCGACCAGGGCGCGCGCGGCGATCTCGCCGGGCTGCATCTCGGGGGTGTAGCGGTCGTGGTACTTCGCCGGCAGGTCGACGTTGTCCATCAAGCTCAGGTTGGAGAGCAGGCCTTTCTCGCGGAACCCGAAGCCGATCCGCTGGCGCCACTTGCTGAGCTCCTTGCCCTCGCTGCGCGAATCGGTGTCGCGCACGTACTGGCCTTCGAGCACCATCGCGCCGCGGTCGATCTTGCCGCTGCCCATGATGAGGCGGAAGATGCTCGCCGTCTCCTTGCCGCCGAACACCACGCCGCACTCGCCGGCGCGCAGGCAGAAATCCAGCGGATGTGGGACCCCTAAGGGGCCGAGCGGCGAGGTGCCGACCACGTGCTTCATCTCGAGCTGCGGCGTTCCCGGCGCGAAGCCGTCGTCGGACTGGGCCGTCATAGGTCGATCCCGTAAGCCAGGTAGTAGAGGACGCTCAGGCCGAAGTGGATGCCCATCGCGTAGGTGAGGGAGTCGACGACGGCGCGGTTGGTGACGATCGGCACCTCGAAGGGCGCGGCACGCAGCGAGAGCCCGCGGGAGCAGGCGGTGTGGGCGCAGACGCCGCCGATGATCATCGTTTTCAGGCCGAAGAAGAGGAAGTCCGCCGGCCGGATGGCGTTCGCGATGCTGGTCACGTACTGGCTCAGGGGGAAATTCGACTGGTAGTTGGCGCCGATCCAGCCGCCGACCAGCGCGCACCCCAGGAAATGGATCGCCATGCAGGTGAGCGAGACGATCATGCCCCAGATCCGCGGGGCCAGCAGGTAGTGGTAAACGTTGATGCCCATGATGTGGAGGGCTTCGACCTCCTGCTGGAACTTGATCGTCGCCATCTCGGCCGCCATCGCGGTGCCGGAGCGCGCGATGATCAACATGCTGCTCACCAGCGGGGCGATCTCGCGGAAGACGATGAAGACCAGCACCTTCCCGAGCTGGTTGTTGTTTCCGAGGAGGGCCAGGCCGAAGTTCGCCTGGAGGGCGATGGCGATGCCGCTCATGATCCCGAGAAACGTGAGCATGAGGGCGGACTGGACGAAGGTGAAGTAGATCTGGAGGAGGAAATTGCGCAGGAATTCACGCCGATGGCCGGCCTGCCAGGGGATGAAGTTGGCGATGACGGAGGCGTCGAACTTGCGCAAGGGGACGCTCGAGCGAGAGATTCATAGTGATTCAAGGCGGGGATTTCTTTAATATAATAACTTATGCCGAGGCCGGTGTCACAGGATGGAGACTTCATGATAAAGGTGCGTTGGGGCGTGGCAATTCTCGCGGTGTCCGGGTTCCTCGGCGTGCACGCCGTCCTCGCCCAGGACGAGCCCTCGGAGGCCGCCGCGCCGGGCAGCGATGCGCCGCAGACCGAGGTGCCCGAGGCGGACGACGCCGTGGAGCTCGAGGCGCCGCCGGGCGCCGGCGCCCAAGGCGCGGGCAACGCGGCCGCGATCGAGGAATTTATCAATGCGACCAACGCCGCGAACACGAAGGACAAGGTCGAGGCGTTCTACGCGCAGGACGTCCGCTTCGAGGATCCGTTCGGCACCGCCTCAGGCCGGGACGCCTTGCTCGCTTATTACCAGAAGCTTTTTGCCGGCGTCGACACGGTGACCTTCGAGATCAAGGAGGAGTTCGCGAGCGGCGACGAGACGGTC
>JAYVWD010000286.1:0-5023 GCA_043786345.1 Pseudomonadota bacterium | reverse complement strand
CGTGCTCGATGAACGCGGCCCCGCCGGCGCCCAGGGCCGCGGCGACGAACGCCCACTTGTGGTAGCTGGCCGCGCGCTCCTTGATCGCGATCACGACCTCGCCGCGCGTGTCGTTCTCGATCTTGGCGATCCGCTGCTCGATGGACTGGCGCTCGATCTCGGTCAGGAGCCTGCTCACCCGGAGTATTCCTTAGTTTCCGGCCCCAAGGCCGAAGCGCGCGAAGGCGCTGCGGTTCGCGTCGAGGAACCTCGCCCCGAAATGATACTCTTTCAGGAGACTCTCGTCCCAGACTCCGAGGAATGCCGCGGCGATAAACAGGGCCTCGATGGTCGCGAGGCCGCCCTCCGGGTCCTTCCCGTCGAGGTTTCGGCGGGGGTAGGCGGTCGCGAAACCGTCCGGGATCCGCGCAAAGCGCGGCAACGGCACCTCGATGCGGGCCAGGATCGAGGCGCAGCGCTTCCAGTGGCAGTCGATGACCGCGATCGACTGGACGCCGGCGGTCTCGAGCTCGTTCAGGGGCGCCCCCTCGAGGTGGAGCAGGACGTCGGCCTGGAGGCGGCCGAACGGCTCCTGGCGGCCAAAGCGCCGGAGGTTGAAGTCCGGCCGGTAGTCCAGCGGTTGAACGGTACATTTACGAGGGTTCTCGTTGCGGTCGACGAGGACCTCGAAGGTCAGGGAAGGTGGCGCCATGGCGGGCACCATAGCGCAAAAGGACGCCCCGAAGCCACAAGGCCCTGGGGTAAGCCCTCTACACGGCATGGGGAGGCGTCGTTCTGCTACATCCGTCGCGAATCAGCGGCAGGCCCCGCGGGGTCTCATTATGAACTGCCGCTAAGACTCACCCTGTGGCGAAAAAAGCAAGGGACCACTAAGAAGCGGCCCCTTAACGAGACAATTGCAGGTCCCGTGAGATGCAGCGCCAAGGAGACGCCGTCAGCGATTCAGCTTTCCATGGCTTCCGGCCCGGGCGACGTTGGGACGCCCCGATGCCTGGCTCTCGATGTTGGCGTGCTCCCGGCCGCGGTGAGACTCCTGCCCGGAGGGGCCGATATTCCCGCGCCTGTCGTCCTCGGCGTCGGCCAGGGCCGCCTGGCGCTCCTGGCGCTCGCGGCGCGTGAAATCCGGGGAATCCACCGCGGCTTTCCGCTTTTTTGCCTCGCCTCCCGAGTGCTGCTTCTTATGCTTTTTCCGCGCCATCCTGGTCGCCATGTGATCCTCCCTTGCTACATGGATCCGGATCGGCGCTGGCGCCGCAAATCCTGCTCCCTTTGGCCCCTTTTCAAAGCTCGGCCGGATGGCACACCAAATGCAGCGGACGACCGGGCAGGCGCAAGGACCAGTTGATCGTGAGCGATCGCAAGGAGGTCATGACATGGCAGACAGCAAACAACGCGGAAGCGAGCATCGAGGCTTTGCCGCGATGGACGCCGAGAAGCAACGTCAGATCGCCTCGAAGGGCGGGAAGGCGGCGCACCAAAAAGGCACCGCGCACGAGTTTTCCTCGGAAGAGGCCCGTGCGGCGGGCCGCAAGGGCGGCGAGGCCCGGGCCCGGCACGCGCAGATGATGGGAACGACGGGGCGGGCCGGCGACACCATGAGCGTCAACTCCCCCAACCGCAACGTCACCGGCGGCAACCGGAACACGCGGGTGGACGAGGACGACGACCATTCGATCCGCAAGAACGCGGCGGCCGCCGGCGACGACGACACGGTGAGCAAACAAGCGCCGGGACGCGACGACGGCAGCGGCCGGGTCTGGAGCGGCGTGGACGACCCGAACCGGAACCTCTGACGCGGCCCGACGCCGCGCGGAATCAGGGCGAGAGGCCCGCTCGCACGAGCGGGTTTTTCGCCATGGGGTCAGTGCGCGGAGAGCTCGCCCAGCACGCGCTCCCAGAGCGCCGCATGCAGCTCGAACTGCCGGTTCTCGACGCCTTCGGCGCCTTCGAAGGTGAAGGATTTCGCCCCGAAGCGCTCGTGGTAGAAGTCGTCCGAGGCGCCGAGGGCGGTGTAGCCGATCACGTCGATCGCCTGGCCCATGCCGTAGCCGTGAAAGCCGGCCAACATCAGCTGCGCCATCTTCCGGTGGGCGCGCTCGTCGACCGGCGGCATCCGCTCCTTCTCCGAGTGGCCCCAGGGGTAGATCAGCGCGGTGCCGCAGCAGTGGTAATCGAGCGTCATCGCCAGCGCCAGGTCGCGCTCCTGCAGCTCGCGCTCGAGCGCCGCGACGAGGCCCCGGGTCTCGGGCTGGGTGAAGCCGGCCTTGCGGGCGCGCTCGAGGGCGAAGTCCCGGTTCAGGTCCTTCCCGTGGCCGTTGCCGCGCTTGTGCGCCGCGTAGCCGTCGGGGTTGGTGATCGGCGCGATGAAGATGACGCCGCCGCGGGCGAGGAACTCGGCGACGCCGCCGCCTTTGCCGCTCGCGTCGCGCTCGAGGAAGAAGCGGGGTAGCCGGTCCTCGACGTGCAGGAACTCGCCGCCGTGGATCGCGCCCGTGATCAGGATCGCGGGGCGCCGGCCGGGAGCGGCCGCGGCCGCGGCCGTCTTGGCGAAGCCGCCGATCCGCAGCATGGCTAGCGGGCGACCCGTCACCGACTCGCCGTAGGGGACGACGGTGGCCCGGCCCGGATAGTCCTTTTCCAGGTTATGGAGCTCGTCCAGAATCTGCTGGTACTCCGGCCCGGCGATCCGGGAATCCGAGACCAAAAAGGGCTCGCCCGCCCCCGGCCTTTTCGCCGTGCAACCGAACGCCCCGAGACAACCGAGAAAAACCGACAACCGCAGCATCAACAGATCTCCACGACAGGAACCGCCCAAGCCCGCTAGAGCAAGACCGCGACCACCGCCCGGCGGCGCTTTCAAAAATCATTTCAACGTGTTATGGATAACGGCCGCGCGCGCGAGCCGTCCAAGCCTTGGACGGCAGCCTGGCGCCTGAGCACCGGAGCCGCATGCTGAGCCTGCTCGACCGCTACTTGAGGTATGACCCCGCCGCCCAGAGCCGGCTCGAGGTCCTGTTGCTCTATCCCGGCGTGAAGGCGCTCGCCTTCCACCGGGTCGCGCACGCCCTCGGCGCGGCCGGCGTCCCGCTTCTGCCCCGCTTTCTCTGCGAGGTCAGCCGCTTTCTGACCGGCATCGAGATCCACCCCGGCGCCCGCATCGGCCGGGGGCTGATCATCGACCACGGCATGGGCGTCGTCATCGGCGAGACCGCCGTGCTCGGCGACGACTGCGTGCTTTACCAGGGGGTCACGCTCGGCGCCACGCGGCTCGGCAAGGGCAAGCGCCACCCGACGCTTGGGCACCGCGTCGTCGTCGGCGCCGGCGCCAAGGTCCTGGGCGCGATCGTCGTCGGCGACGACGCCCGCGTCGGCGCCAACAGCGTCGTCACCCACGATGTTCCCGCGCGCGTGACCGTCGCCGGCATTCCGGCGCGAAACCTGGAACAAAAGGCCCTGGAAGGCCTGGAGGTTCACCTGTGAAGGACTTCGTCCCGAACGTCGTCGACGGCTTCGCCGGCGCCATCGGCAACACCCCTTTGATCCGCCTGCGCGCCCTGTCCGCGGCGACCGGCTGCGACGTTTACGGCAAGGCCGAATTCCTCAATCCGGGCGGCTCGGTGAAGGACCGTGCCGCGCTCGGCATCATCGAGGACGCCGAGGCCAAAGGGCTGCTCGCGCCCGGCGCGACGATCGTCGAGGGCACCGCCGGCAACACCGGAATCGGCCTGACGCACGTGGCGCTCGCCAAAGGCTACAAGACGATCATTGTCATCCCCGACACCCAGTCGGCCGAAAAAATGGACTACCTGCGCGCGATCGGCGCCGATGTGCGCCCGGTCCCCGCCGCACCATACAAGGACGAAGGGAACTACAACCACGTCGCGCGCCGCCTCGCCGCGTCGATCCCGGGCGCTTTCTGGGCCGACCAATTCGACAACATCGCCAACCGCGAGTTCCACCGGCGGACGACCGGGCCCGAGATCTGGCGGCAAACGCAGGGAAAAGTCGCCGGCTTCGTCAGCGCGATCGGCACCGGCGGGACGCTGGCGGGCACCTCGATGTTCCTCAAGGAGCGGAACCCGGCGATCCGGATCGCCCTCGCCGACCCGCACGGCGCCTCGATGCACAGCTTCTTCACCACCGGCGTCCTGGCCGCGGACGGCACCTCGATCACCGAGGGCATCGGCCAGGCCCGCATCACGAAAAACGTCGAAGGCACGCCGGTCGATACCTCGTACCGCATCGGCGACCGCGTCATCGTCGGCATGCTGCACCACGTGCTCGCGACCGAGGGCCTCTTCCTCGGCTCGTCGTCGGCCATCAACCTTTGCGGCGCCTACAAGCTCGCGAAAGAACTCGGTCCCGGCAAGGTGATCGTGACGATCCTCTGCGACGGGGGCGCGCGGTACCAGTCGCGGCTCTTCAACGCGCCCTGGCTCGCGGCGAAGGGGCTCGCGCCCGTCCTCACAGCTGCTGATGTTTATGCGGCTCTTTGAAGAAGCCGTTCTCGTGCGCCGCCCGGACGAAGAGCCAGACCATCCCGACGAGGGCGAAGACGGGCAGGAGAAACGCCGCGATCAGCGCCGGGACGAAGCCCGGGAAGAGGACGATCGTGGCGAGCGTCGCGAAGGTGCCAAGGTACGCCGCCGAGGTGTCGGAGTGCAGCCCGTTCATCAAGGCTGAGGTGGCGAGCCAGGTCGTCGCGATGAGCGCGATCACGAAGAGCGCGAGCCCGAGCGCCAAAGCGCCGTGACTCCAGAAGTGGGGGTGCTCGGCGGTGAAGCGCCCGAGCCCGCGGGATGGCGTGGTCGCCAGCGTATGGATTGCCATGATGGTCTCCTCATCGAGTCGTGATGTAGCCGGGACACCCCCATGCTTGTCTCCGTCCGGCTACAGTTTTCGCGAGAAAAAGCCCGTTTGCCCCGGCACACGCAAAGTCCGCGCCACCTCGGCAGGACGACGGGCCCATGAGAATTCCGACCCCTAAAATGAAAGCGCGCCCGCGGGTCGGTCCCCGCGGGCG